>CAZKCJ010000172.1:0-2685 GCA_964550885.1 uncultured Rubrivivax sp.
CCGCAGTGCCCGCCAGCGCCCGGGCGCTGGCTCGCGCGGGTGCACGCGCGCGCTGGGCGCACCCGCAGGCGCGGGCGCCGCTGCCCGATCGATCGATCGGGCGCGCAGCCGGCTTCTCAGCCGGCCGCCGCGCTGCCCACCTGCGCGTAGGCCAGCACCTGCGCGACGATCGCGTCGGCGAAGGCCGGGTCGTTCAGGTGGCAGTCGAACTCGCGCACGTCGGCGCCGGGCGGCAGCTCGGCGCGGATCGCCTGCGCGAACACCGGGCACAGCGCCGGGTCGTGCAGGTGGCCGTCGGGGCTGTCGTGGTGCGAGAAGCCCTGCAGCGGCACGAAGAAGGACACCGGCCCCCGGGCCGCGCGGATCAGCCCGCCCAGGTGCGCGGCCAGCTTGCGCAGCTCCGGCGCCTCGGTGCGCACCGCGGTCAGCAGCTCGTTGTGGATGTGGTAGCGCTTGCCCGGGAACTGCCGGCGCGCGTGCTCGATCGGCCCGGCGACCATGAAGTCGGCGTTGCCCGGCGCAAAGACCACCGGCACGCCCTTGGCCAGCGCCGCCTTCGAGCGCTCGGGGCCGGCGCTGCACAGGCCGTCGTTCAGGAAGTCGTTGTGCTCGACCAGCGAGCAGTCGACGACCGCGGCGACCGCGCGCTCCTGCACCAGCTGGTCCAGCGCCATGCCGCCGGTGCCCAGCGTGTGGAACACCATCACCTCGCAGCCCTGCGCCTCCAGCGCCTGGCGCACGCGCACCGTGCAGCGGTCGATCGTGCCGAGGGTGCCGATCGCCACCAGCGGCCGCGGCTCGGCCGGCGCGGGCGCGTAGGCCCGCGCCATCGCCGCGGTGGCCACCGCGGCGTTGCGCAGCACCTCGCGCACGATGCCGTTCAGCCCGGCGATGTCGCACACCGGGTTGAAGGTGACGATGTCCTTCGCGCCGATGAAGCCGCGGGTGAAGCCCGAGGCCATCGTCGACACCAGCACCTTCGGCAGCCCGTAGGGGAAGCGCTGCATCACCGCCGACGCGAGCGCGGTGCCCATCGAGCCGCCGATGCCCAGGATCGCGCTGACCGGCGTGCGCGCGTGCAGCGCCTGCGCGCAGGCGAGCGCGCCCTCGATCATCACCGCCTGGCACTTGCCCTCGTGCCGCAGCGCGCGCACCTCGTCCAGCGTGCGGCCGGCGGCCGCGGCCACCTGCGCCGGCGCGATCTCGGCCGGCTCGGCGGCCTCGCCGCGGATGCTCGGATCCAGGTGCACGACCTCGACGCCGCCCGCCTCGAGCGCGGCACGCACGAAGCGGGCCTCGGCGGCCTTGGTGTCGAGGGTGGCGATCAGCAGCACGCGGGCTCGGTTCATCGCGGGTCTCCGGGGCGGTCGGGGTCGGTCGGCGCCGTGGCCAGCTGCGCCGCCAGGCGCACGAAGTAGGCGAGGCTGTCGGGGTTGGCCATCGCGTCCGGGTGCACCACCTGGCCGAGCGCGGTGCCCAGCAGCAGCCGGCGGATCGGCACCTCCATCTTCTTGCCGGTCAGCGTGCGCGGCACCTCGTCGAGCTGCCGGACGCGGTCGGGCACGTGCCGCGCCGACGCCTGGGTGCGGATCGCGGCGCGGATGCGCGCGTCGAGCGCGGCGTCCAGCTGCAGCCCCGGCTGCAGCACCACGAACAGCAGCAGCTGGCTCGGGCGGCCCAGGTACTCCAGGTCGACCACCAGGCTGTCGCGCACCTCGGGCAGCGCCTCGACCACGCGGTAGATCTCGGCGGTGCCCATGCGGATGCCCTGGCGGTTGATCGTCGAGTCCGAGCGGCCGTAGATCACGCTGGTGCCTTCGGGCGTGAAGCGGATCCAGTCGCCGTGGCGCCAGACCCCCGGGTAGCGGTCGAAGTAGCTGGCGCGGTAGCGGCGCTGATCGGGGTCGTTCCAGAAGCCCACCGGCATCGACGGCATCGGCTGCGTGATCACCAGCTCGCCGACTTCGCCGACCACCGGCTGCCCCTGCTCGTCGTAGGCGAAGGCGGCGACGCCGAGCTCGCGGCACTGGATCTCGCCGGCGTGCACCGGCAGGCTGGGCGCGCAGGCGACGAAGCCGGTGGCGACGTCGGTGCCGCCGCTGATCGACGCGAGCCACAGATCGGGCTTGACGTTCGCGTAGACCCAGCGGTAGGCGTCGGCGGACAGCGGCGAGCCGGTGGCCGCGAGGCAGCGCAGCGCCGCCAGCGGCGCGAACTCGATCGGCCGCAGCCCCTCCTTCTGGCAGTAGCCGAGGTACGCGGCGCCGCAGCCGAACAGGCTGACCTGCTGCGCGTCGAGGAAGCGCCACAGCGCGGCCGGCTCGGGCCAGGCCGGGTTACCGTCGATCAGCACCGGCACGCCGCCGACCAGGAGCGCGCCCAGCAGCAGGTTCCAGACGATCCAGCCGGTGCCGCCGAGGAAGACCACGCGGTCGCCGGCGTGCACGTCGTGCTGCAGCGCCATCGTCTTCAAGTGGGTCAGCACGATGCCGCCGTGGCCGTGCACGATCGCCTTCGGCAGCCCGGTGGTGCCCGACGAGTACACGATCCACAGCGGGTGCGCGAACGGCAAGCGCACGAACTGCAGCGGCGCCGGCGCGGCGACCGCGTCGGCCCAGGCGAGCCGGCCGCGCCAGGCCGGCGCGGCGCCGCCGGCCGGGCCGCGCACGTGGATCACGTGCTCGA
>CAZKCJ010000172.1:2695-4228 GCA_964550885.1 uncultured Rubrivivax sp.
CGATGCGCCGCAGCTCGGCGCGCCGGTCGAACGGCTTGCCGCCGTAGCGGTAGCTGTCGACCGCGAGCAGCAGCTTCGGCTCGATCTGCCGCAGCCGGTCGGTGACCACGCTCGGCCCCATGTCGGGCGAGCAGCTGGACCAGACCGCGCCGATGCTCGCGCAGGCGAGGAACGCGATCACCGTCTCGGCGCGGCTGGGCAGGTAGGCGGCGACGCGGTCGCCGGTGCCGACGCCGAGCCCGCGCAGCGTTGCCGCGAGCGCGCCGACGTCGCGGCGCAGCTCGGCCCAGCCGAGCTCGCGCAGCGGTTCGTCCTCGGCGCGCGCGACCAGCGCGCAGCGCGCGTCGGTGGCGTGGCGGAACACGTGCTCGGCGTAGTTCAGCCGCACGTCGGGGAACCACTGCGCGCCCGGCAGCGTGCGCTCGGCGAGCACGCGCTCGGGCGAGCCGTCGGCCTGCACGTCGAAGAAGGCCCAGATCGAGCGCCAGAAGGCGTCGAGGTCGGCGATCGACCAGGCCCACAGCGCCGCGTAGTCGTCGCCGGCGGGGCCCAGGCCGCGCTCGGCCAGCCAGCGCTGGTAGCGGGCCAGCGTCGACGCGGCGACGCGCTGCGGGCTCGGTTGCCACAGGGGCGGGTCCAGGGTGCTCGGGTTCATGGCGACGGCGGGGTGAGCGGCAGTGCGGTTGCGGCCGAGCATAGGCGCTGCGGCGGCTTTGGCGACCGTCCTGCCGCGGCGTGCGGGCAGCGTGGGTGCATCAGCGCGCGGCGGCCGGATCGCGCCGGCGGGCGAGCTCCAGGCGCAGGCCGTCGCGCTCGATCCGCAGCCAGTCGAGGTCGCGGCGCTTGCCGAGCGCCTGCAGCAGCTGCTCCAGCGCCGCCGCGTCGGGCGAGTAGCCGCGGCGGCAGGGGCCGGCGGCGCGCATCGCGTCGACCTGCTCGGCCGGCATCACCGCGCGCAGCAGGAACTCCTCGTCGGCCAGGCCCGGCGCGAAGCGGCGGCGCAGCTCGTCCAGGCCCGGCATCGGCGGCTGCGCGGCCAGCTCGCGCGCGCGCGGCAGCGCGAGGATGCGGTCGCGCACGTTGGCGTCCACCGGCGCGATCGGCGTGCCGAAGCGGCCGAGCACGTAGCGGATCACCTCGTCGGGCACGGTCGCGTAGCGCTGCGGCGCGAGCACGTTCATCACCGCCATCGTCGCCACCACCTGCGACAGCGGCGTGACCATGATCGGGTAGCCGAGCTCGGCGCGCACCCGCTCGACCTCGGCGAAGACTTCGGGCAGGCGCTGCTCCTGCCGCAGCTCGCGCAGCTGGCGGCGCATCGTGCCGAGCATGCCGCCGGGCAGCTGGTGCGCGAAGTAGCGCGCGTCGTACTCCTGCGGCACGCCGGTCGCCAGGCCCTCGGCGCGGGCGAGCGCCGCGAAGTACGCGCTGACGCGGTCGACCGCGGCCAGGTCGAGCGCGACCGCATCGCCCTGCGCCTGCAGGTTGGCGACCACGCTCTCGACCGCCGGCTGGCTGCTGCCGTTGGCCAGC
>CAZKCJ010000172.1:4238-6691 GCA_964550885.1 uncultured Rubrivivax sp.
CGGAAGCCGGTGCCGTGCGAGGCGCGCACGCTCAGCCCCGGCGCGAGCGCGTAGGTGAAGGGCGCCAGGCCGATCGTGCAGTGCGAGTGCAGCTCCAGCGGCTTGGTCGCAACCGCCGCGCGCAGCGCTGGCAGCAGCGTGCGCGCGCGCTCGGGCGTGAGCAGCCCGCCCGGGTCCTTCAGGTACACGCGGCTGATCACCGGCTCGGCGGCGAGCCGGCTCGCCATCGCTGCGAAGAACGCGTCGTCGTGCACCGGGCTGACGGTGTAGACCAGCGCGCCGACGATCTCGCTGCCGCCGGCGCGCGCGATCGCGCGGCAGGTGGCGACGACCGCCGCGGCGTCGTTCATCGGGTCCATCACCATGAAGCGCTCGATGCCGTTGCGCACCAGCACCTGGTACGACAGCGCCATCAGCTCGGGGTTGGCGGTCTCCCACGAGATGAAGCGCATCCCGGTCGACAGGAAGCTCAGCGGCGTGCGCGGCGTGCGCTGCTTCATCAGCCGCAGCCGCTCCCACGGATCCTCGCGGTGGAAGCGCACCGCGACCCCCATGTGCGTGCTCGCGCCGAAGTCCAGCGCGTGGTAGCCGACCGCGTCGAGCACCGGCGCGATCTCGAGCATCATGCCGGTGCGCAGGCCGGTGGCGCCCCACAGGCTCTGGTTGCCGTCGCGCAGCGTGGTGTCGATGAAGTCGATGCGGCGGCTCATCGCGGTGGCTCCACGCAGCTTGACTGGCCGGGCACGCTGCGCACCGCGGCCCTCGCGTTCGCGCGCGCCGCGGTGCTCACTAGAGTACCTTCGGGCTGCGCCCTCCGGTATGAGCCCTTCGGGGGGCCAGGCGGGCTCATGCGGCAGCGGCAGCCACGTCGGCCGGCGCGGCCAGCCAGCGCGCGAGGAAGCCGGTGTCGACCGCGCCGGCGCGCCACGCGGGCGCGGCCAGCAGCCGGCGCTGCAGCTCGAGGTTGGTGGCCACGCCGCTGACGCGCAGCTCGGCCAGCGCCGCCTGCAGCCGCCGGATCGCGTCGGCGCGGGTCGGGCCGTGCGCGACCACCTTCGCGAGCAGCGAGTCGTAGTGGGGCGGCACCGCGCAGCCGGCTTCGACGTGGGTGTCGATGCGCACGCCGGCGTGTTCGGGGAGGTGCACGTCGACGATCCGGCCCGGCGACGGGCGGAAGCCGTTCGCCGGATCCTCGGCGTTGATCCGGCACTCGATCGCGTGTCCGCGCAGCTCGACCGCCGCCTGCTCCAGCGCCAGCGCCTGGCCCTGGGCGACGCGGATCTGCTCGGCCACCAGGTCCAGCCCGGTGACCAACTCGGTGACCGGATGCTCGACCTGGATGCGCGCGTTCAGCTCGAGGAAGTAGAACTCGCCAAGGTCGACGTCGACCAGGAACTCGGCGGTGCCCAGGCTGCGGTAGCCGATCCGGCGCGCGAAGCGCAGCGCCGCCGCGTGCAGCTGCGCGCGCAGTGCATCGGGCAGCTGCGGCGCCGGCGCCTCCTCGACCAGCTTCTGGTAGCGCCGCTGCACCGAGCAGTCGCGCTCGCCCAGCTGCAGCACGCGCTCGCCGTCGCCGAGCAGCTGCACTTCGACGTGGCGCGCGCGGCGCAGGTAGCGCTCGAGGTATACGCGGTCGTCGCCGAAGGCCGCCTGCGCCTCGGCGCGCGCCAGCTCGAACTGCGCACGCAGCTCGGCGGGGGTGGCGGCGAGCTTCAGGCCGCGGCCGCCGCCGCCGCCGGCCGCCTTCAGCAGCACCGGGTAGCCGATCCGCGCGGCCAGCTGCAGCGCATCGGCGGCGCTGGCGACCGCGCCGCCGGGCGTGGTCGGCACGCCGGCCGCCTGCGCGAGTCGGCGCGCTTCGAGCTTGTCGCCGGCACGCGCGATTTGCGCCGCGCTCGGGCCGATGAAGATCAGCCCGTGGCGCTCGCAGGCGGCGGCGAAGTCGGCGCGCTCGGCCAGGAAGCCGTAGCCGGGGTGCACCGCCTGGCAGCCGCTGCCCAGCGCGGCGGCGAGCAGCGCGTCCACGCACAGGTAGCTGTGCCCGGGCGGCGCCGGGCCGATGCACAGCGCGCGCGTGGCCAGCCGCGCGCCGAGGCTGTCGCGGTCGGCGGCCGAGACCGCGAGCACCGCCTCGATCCCCAGCCGCTGCAGCGTGCGGATCACCCGCACCGCAATCTCGCCGCGGTTGGCGACCAGCACCCGCCGGATCGGCGTGCTGCAGCCCGGGGTCGGCGGCGGCGCGACCATCGGCTGCCGCTCAGGCGGGCCGCACCCGCGCGAGCAGCTGGTCGTACTCGACCAGCGTCGCATCGGCGGCGACCACCTCGAGCACCTCGCCGCTGACCCCGGCCGCCACCGGGTTCATCAGCTTCATCACCTCGATGATGCCGATCACGGTGTCGGGCTCGACCCGGCTGCCGGCGGCGATGAACGGCTCGGCGCCGGGCTTGGGC
>CAZKCJ010000173.1:0-6680 GCA_964550885.1 uncultured Rubrivivax sp.
TGGTGCGTGTTCGGCTGCGGCGGCAACCGCGACGCGACCAAGCGCCCGCTGATGGGGGCGATCGCCGCGCGCCACGCGCAGCGCGTGGTGCTGACCAGCGACAACCCGCGCGACGAGGCGCCGGACTTCATCCTCGCGCAGATCCTGGCCGGGGTCACCGGTCACGACGAGGTCGACGTGATCGAGGACCGGCGCGAGGCGATCGCCTACGCGGTGGGCGCGGCCGATGCGGCCGACGTGCTGCTGATCGCCGGCAAGGGCCACGAGGCCTACCAGGAAGTGGCCGGCGTGCGCCGGCCCTTCGCCGACGCGGACGAGGTGCTGGCCGCGCTGCGCGCGCGCCGCGGCGGGAGCGCCGCATGCTGAGCCTGGCCGAAGCCCGTGCGCTGCTCGGCGCCGATGCGGCGCTGGTCGGCGACGGCGCGCTGCGCGTGCGGCGCGTGCACACCGACACGCGCACGCTGCAGCCGGGCGACCTGTTCGTCGCGCTGCGCGGCGAGCGCTTCGACGCGCACGACTTCCTCGCGCAGGCGCGCGCCGCCGGCGCGGCGGCGGCCATCGCCGAGCGCGGGCTGGCCGAGGCCGGGCTGCCGGGGCTGCTCGTGCCCGACGCGCTGGTCGCGCTGCAGCGGCTGGCCGCCGGCTGGCGCGCGCGCTTCAGGCTGCCGCTGATCGCGGTCACCGGCAGCAATGGCAAGACCACGGTCACGCAGATGACCGCGGCGATCCTGCGCGCCGCCTACGGCGACGGCGGCTTCGCCACCGCCGGCAACCTGAACAACCACATCGGGCTGCCGCTGACGCTGCTGCGGCTGCGTGCGCAGCACTGCGCCGGCGTGGTCGAGCTCGGCATGAACCATCCGGGCGAGATCGCCGAGCTGGCGCGGATCGCCGCGCCGACGATCGGCGTGGTCAACAACGCGCAGCGCGAGCACCAGGAGTTCATGGCCACGGTCGAGGCCGCGGCGCGCGAGAACGGCGCGGTGATCGACGCGCTGCCGGCCGACGGCACCGCGGTGTTCCCGGCCGACGACGCGTTCGCGCCGCTGTGGCGGCGGTTGGCCGGTGCGCGCCGCTGCTGCACCTTCGCGCGCGACGCTTCGGTCGCGGCCGAGGTCGGTGCCGACGCCCGCTGGGTGGGCGACCACTGGGCGCTGGCGCTGCGCACCCCGGCCGGGCGCATCGACGCGGTGCTGCGGGTGGCCGGCGCGCACAACCTGCACAACGCGCTCGCCGCCACCGCGGCGGCGCTGGCCGCCGGCGTGCCGCCGGCCGCGGTTGCCGCCGGGCTCGAGGCCTTCGAGCCGGTGGCCGGGCGCTCGCAGCTGCACCGGCTGACGAGCGGCGGGCGGCCGCTGACGCTGATCGACGACAGCTACAACGCCAACCCCGACTCGGTGCGCGCGGCGATCGACGTGCTCGCGTCGCTGCCGGCGCCGCGCTGGCTGCTGCTCGGCGACATGGGCGAGGTCGGCAGCCAGGGCCCGCAGTTCCACGCCGAGGTCGGCGCGCACGCGCGCGCGCGCGGCATCGAGCGCTTCTGGGCGGCGGGGTCCGCCTGCGCGGCCGCGGCCGCCGCCTACGGTGCGGGTGCGCAGCACTTCGCCGACGTGCCGGCGCTGGTCAACGCGCTGCCGGCGGCGACCGACGCCGCGTCGGTGCTGGTCAAGGGCTCGCGCTTCATGCGCATGGAGCGGGTGGTGCAGGCGCTGCTGCACGCTGCGGCGCCCGATGCAGGCGAAGGGGCACGCGATGCTGCTTAGCCTGAGCCAGTGGCTGCTCGCGCTGTACCCGCAGGAGCTGAGCTACCTGCGGGTGTTCCAGTACATCACCTTCCGCGCGGTGATGGCGGCGATGACCGCGCTGCTGATCGGGCTGGCCTTCGGGCCGTGGGTGATCCGCCGGCTCAGCGCGCTGAAGATCGGCCAGCCGATCCGCGAGTACGCAATGCAGAGCCACCTGGCCAAGAGCGGCACGCCGACGATGGGCGGGGTGCTGATCCTGATCGGCATCGGCACCGCGACGCTGCTGTGGTTCGACTGGAGCAACCGCTTCGTGTGGATCGTGCTGCTGGTGACCTTCGGCTTCGGCGCGATCGGCTGGGTCGACGACTGGCGCAAGGTGGTGCACAAGAACCCGGAGGGCATGCGCTCGGGCGAGAAGTACCTGTGGCAGTCGCTGATCGGGCTGCTGGCGGCGCTGTACCTGGCCTTCAGCGTGTCCGAGACCAGCAACCTGCGCGTGCTGGAGCTGTTCGTGCGCTGGGTCGGCAGCGGCTTCTCGACCGAGCTGCCGCCGGCGGCCGACCTGATGGTGCCCTTCTTCAAGACGATCAGCTATCCGCTGGGGGTGTGGGGTTTCATCGGGCTGAGCTACTTCGTGATCGTCGGCGCGAGCAACGCGGTCAACCTGACCGACGGGCTGGACGGGCTGGCGATCATGCCGGTGGTGATGGTCAGCGCGGCGCTGGGCATCTTCGCGTACGTGGTCGGCAGCGCGGTCTACTCGCGCTACCTGTTCTTCCCGTACATCCCGGGCGCCGGCGAGCTGCTGATCTTCTGCTCGGCGATGGGCGGCGCAGGGCTTGCGTTCCTGTGGTTCAACACCCACCCGGCGCAGGTGTTCATGGGCGACGTCGGCGCGCTGGCGCTGGGCGGGGCGCTGGGCACGATCGCGGTGATCACGCGCCAGGAGATCGTGCTCGGCATCATGGGCGGCGTGTTCGTGCTGGAGGCGCTGTCGGTGATGGCGCAGGTGAGCTTCTTCAAGTACACGAAGAAGAAGTACGGCGCCGGCCGGCGCATCCTGAAGATGGCGCCGCTGCACCACCACTTCGAGAAGTCCGGCTGGACCGAGACCCAGGTGGTGGTGCGCTTCTGGATCATCACGATGCTGCTGTGCCTGATCGGGCTGGCGAGCCTGAAGCTGCGATGAAGCGCCCGCTTTCTCCTTCGGCCTGCAGCGAGGTGCGCGCGTGCATCGTTGCGCCCCAATTCGTCGTGCGGACGCGGATCAGTGGCGCGCGCGGCCGCCGCCGGGGTGGCCGACTGCGTTCAGCCGGATTCCGATTCACGCCGTCGGCCACCCCGTCGGCGGCCCGGACAGTGGTGTGCCCACGCTGCTGTTCGCGCCGAGACCGGCTCGCATGCGTGGCGCCGAAGCGTGCCGCTGGCGTCGGCTTTGCCTCAGCGGCCCCGAGACGCAGCGAGAAGCAGCGGTCCACGCCAAAGAGCACCGAAGGGCTGAAAGCGTGCGGCGCGTGTCTGGGGTTTCATGCGTTGCGCATCGCGCGCTGCACGATGGCGCGGGAGCAGCTGCAATGAGCGCGCTGAACGGCCAGACGGTGCTGGTGCTCGGCCTCGGCCACTCGGGGCTGGCGATGGCGCGCTGGTGCGCGGCGCAGGGCGCAGTCGTGCGCGTGTGGGACAGCCGCGACGCGCCGCCGCAGCTGGCGGCGCTGCGCGCGGCGCTGCCGCAGGCGCAGCTGCACACCGGCGCGCTCGACGCGGCGGCGCTGGCCGGCGTGCAGCACGTGCTCAAGAGCCCGGGCCTCGCGCCGGCCGATGCGCGGATCGCGCCGCTGCTGGCGGCTGCGCGGCAGGCCGGCGTGCCGGTGCAGGGCGAGCTCGCGCTGTTCGTGCAGGCGCTGGCCGAGCTGCGCGCGGCGCGCGGCTACGCGCCGCAGCTGCTGGCGATCACCGGCACCAACGGCAAGACCACCACCACCGCGCTCACCGCGCGGCTGGTCGAGCGCGCCGGCCGGCGCGTCGCCGGCGCCGGCAACATCGGCCCGACCCTGCTCGACACCCTGGCCGCGGCGCTGGCCGAACCCGACGCGCTGCCCGAGGTCTGGGTGCTGGAGCTGTCGAGCTTCCAGCTCGACGACGTCGAAGGCTTCGAGCCCGACGCCGCAGTGGTCCTCAACCTGAGCCAGGACCATCTCGACTGGCACGGCACGATGGCGGCGTACGTGCAGGCCAAGGCGCGCGTGTTCGGCCCTGACCGCGCTGCGGCGCTGATGGTGATCAACCGCGACGACCCGCTGGTGCGCGCGCTGGTGCCGCAGCCGCCGCCAGCCGACGCGCCGCGCCGGTCACGCGCGCCGAAGTTCGAGCCGCGGCGGGTGTGCAGCTTCGGCCTGGATGCGCCAGCGGCGATCGGCGACTTCGGCCTGATCGAGCAGGCCGGCATCGCCTGGCTCGCGCGCGCGCAGCCGCTGGACGACGGCGTGCGGCGGCGCAAGGGCGAGCCGGCGGCGATCCAGCTGCAGCCGCTGATGCCGGCCGACGCGCTGCGCATCCGCGGCCGCCACAACGCGGCCAACGCGCTCGCCGCGCTGGCGCTGGCCAGCGCGATCGGCTGCCCGCTCGCGCCGATGCTGCACGCGCTGCGCGACTACCGCGGCGAGCCGCACCGCGTCGAGCCGGTCGCGGTGGTCGGCGGCGTCGAGGCCTTCGACGACAGCAAGGGCACCAACGTCGGCGCCACCGTCGCTGCGCTCCTGGGGCTGGGCGCCGAGAAGGCGCCGGGCCGGCTTGCGGTGATCCTCGGCGGCGACGGCAAGGGGCAGGACTTCGCGCCGCTGGCCGCGCCGCTGGCGCGCCACGCGCGCGCGGTCGCGCTGATCGGCCGCGACGCGGCGGCGATCGAGGCCGCAGTCGCGCCCGCGCTCGCCGGCGGCGACGTGCCGCGGCAGCGGCACGCGACGCTCGAGGACGCGGTCGCCTGGTGCTTCGCGCAGGCGCGCGCCGGCGACGCGGTGCTGCTGTCGCCGGCCTGCGCCAGCCTGGACATGTTCCGCAACTACGCGCACCGCGCCGAAGTCTTCGTCGCGGCGGTGCAGGCGCTGGCCGCCGATCGCGGCGAGGTGCTGGCATGAAGCGGCGGGCTGTGTTCGGCACCGGCGGTGCGGCGCGCTGCGGCTCGGCCTGCGGGCTGCGCGCGGTGGCGGGCGCTCGCAACGCGGTGCGCGGGTCGCTGCCGGCGCCGCGGCTCGCGCTCGCAGTGCGCGGAGGTGCGCAGTGACCGCGGCCGCCGCCGGCGCCGGCTGGTGGACGCGCGTGGCCGCGCGCTGGCGCAGGCGTGCGGGCGGCGGCGTGCTGCCGGTGCGCGACCAGATCCCGATCTCGCCGGCGGCGGGCACGCGCGTCGCCGGCTTCGACCGCGCGCTGCTGGCGGTGACGATCGGCCTGCTCGCGCTCGGGCTGGTGATGGTCTACTCGGCGACGATCGCGCTGCCCGACAGCCCGCGCTTCGCGCGCTACGCGTCGACCCACTTCCTGCTGCGCCACGCGAGCGCGCTCGGCCTGGGCTTCGTCGCCGCGCTGCTGGTGCTGCAGGTGCCGGTCGCGGTGTGGGAGAAGCGGGCCTCGGCCTGTTTCGTGGTGGCGCTGCTGCTGCTGCTGGCGGTGCTGGTCCCGCCGCTCGGGGTCGAGGTCAACGGCGCGCGCCGCTGGATCCCGCTGGGGGTGATGAACTTCCAGCCGAGCGAGCTCGCCAAGCTCGGCATCGCGATCTACGCGGCCAGCTACATCGTGCGCAAGATCCGCAAGATGGACGAGGTCGAGCAGTCGATCGGCGAGAACTTCGTGCAGGCGGTGTGGCCGATGGCGGTGGCGCTGGCGGTGGTCGGGCTGCTGCTGCTGGCCGAGCCCGACATGGGCGCGTTCCTGGTGATCGCGATGATCGCGCTCGGGATCCTGTTCCTGGCCGGGGTCAACGGCCGGATGTTCGCGCTCGGCGTGGGCGTGCTGCTGGCCGCGTTCGTACTGATGATCGTGCTCAGCCCGTGGCGTGCGCAGCGCATCTTCGCGTACCTGGACCCGTGGAACCCGGACTACGCGCAGGGCAAGGCCTACCAGCTGACCCATTCGCTGATCGCGCTGGGCCGCGGCGAGCTGTTCGGCCAGGGCCTGGGCGACAGCATCGAGAAGCTGCACTACCTGCCCGAGGCGCACACCGACTTCCTGCTCGCGGTGATCGGCGAGGAGCTGGGCTTCGTCGGCGTGGCCGCGGTGATCGTCGCGTTCTTCTGGCTGACGCGGCGGATCTTCGTGATCGGCCGCCAGGCCGTCGCACTGGACCGCGTGTTCGCCGGGCTTATGGTGCAGGGCATCGGCATCTGGATGGGCGGTCAGGCCTTCATCAACATGGGCGTGAACCTCGGCGTGCTGCCGACCAAGGGGCTGACGCTGCCGCTGCTCAGCTACGGCGGCTCGGCGATCGTGATGAACCTGATCGCGCTGGCGATCGTCCTGCGCGTGGATATGGAGAACAGGGCGCTCATGCGCGGAGGCCGCGCATGAGCGGCATGCGCAGCATGACGCCCGCGCGCAGCGCGGGTGCCCTGCTCCGGCGAAGGCTCACATGGCGAAGCCATGTTAAGCGCGCGCAGTGCGCGTGCCGCAGCCAGAACAGGGCACTCATGCGCGGAGGCCGCGCATGAGCCACCTCGTCGTCATGGCCGCCGGCACCGGCGGGCACATCATGCCGGGGCTGGCCGTGGCGCGCGAGCTGCAAGCGCGCGGCTGGAGCGTGAGCTGGCTGGGCACCAGGACCGGCATGGAGAACCGGCTGGTGCCGCCGGCGCAGATCCCGCTCGACGCGATCGGCTTCAGCGGCCTGCGCGGCAAGGGGCCGGTGCAGGCGCTGACCGGCGGGCTGCGGCTGCTGAAGGCCTT
>CAZKCJ010000174.1:0-2243 GCA_964550885.1 uncultured Rubrivivax sp.
CGCTCGCCGGCGGCGAACTGCCGCTCGCCGCCGCGCCAGCACACGCGCTGCGCGCGCCGCGCCTGCAGGTGCATCTCGATGCGCGCGGCCGCTTCGTCGTAGAAGGCGACGTGGCGCCAGCCCGGCGGGTCGAAGTCGGCGCCCAGCAGCCGGTTCAGGTGCCGCAGCAGGTTCAGGTTGAAGGCGGCGGTAACGCCCAGCCGGTCGTCGTAGGCCGCCTCCAGGATCGCGCGCGGCTTGACCAGGTCGACGCCGATCAGCAGCGCTCCGCCCTGCGCCGCCGCGTGCGCCTCGCGCAGCAGCCGGCGCGCGTCGTCGGGCGCGAAGTTGCCGATGCTCGAGCCGGGGTAGAAGACCAGCGCCGGCCCGGCACCGGCCTGCGGCGGCAGCTGCAGCCGCGCGCCGAAGTCCAGCCCGACGCCGACCATCTCGATGCGCGGGTGCTCGCGCTGCAGCAGCCGCAGCGCCTCGCCCAGGAAATCGGTCGAGATGTCGACCGCGACGTAGCGGCTGGGCGCGAGCGGCGCGAACAGCCGCGCCGCCTTCGCGCAGTTGCCCGCGCCCAGGTCGACCAGCCGCGGCGCCGGCCCGGTGAGCGCGAGCGCGGCGGCGACCAACGCCGGCGCGTGCGCGCTGAAGATCGCCGCCTCGGTGCGGGTCGGGTAGTACTCGTCGAGCTCGGTGATCGCGTCGAACAGGCGCGAGCCGAGCGCGTCGTAGAAGAACTTCGGCGCGACCCGCGCCGGCTGCGCGCACAGCCCGGCCGCCGCCTCGGCGGCGAGCGCAGCCGCGTCGGGCAGCGCGTGCTGCACCAGCAGCGGTTCGCGCGTGATCGGCTGCGGGCGAGCCTGTTGCATGCAGCCGACTCTAGCAACCCGGGCGCGGCCACGCGCGGTGTCCTTGCCGGCGGCCGAGGATTGGCGCGGCGACGCTGCCGAACGCGCCGCCTGCGGCCGACCGCACCCGGGCGCTGCCCGCGCCGACCCTGCCGCGCTATCGTCGCAGTGCGCGAAGCTGCGGCGCGATCGAATCGAGCCGCAGCACGGCGCACCCGGCGGCTGGGCGCCGCCGCATCGGATCGGGAGTTGGCCGTCGCGATGGACCCCGCCGCCTACGACCACTGGTACCGCACGCCGCGCGGCGACTGGATCGGCCGACGCGAACTGGCGTTGCTGCTCGCTGCGCTGCAGCCGCGCGCAAGCGAGTCGGTGCTCGATGTCGGTTGCGGCAGCGGTTACTTCACGCGCGCGCTCGCGCGCCACACCGACGGCCCGGTGACCGGGGTGGACCTGGATCCGGCGGCGATCGCCTACGCGCGGCAGCAGGCTGCACAGCGCGCGAGCTACGCGATCGCCGACGCGTGCGCGCTGCCGTTCGCCGATGCGAGCTTCGACCTGGCGGTGTCGATCACCGCGCTGTGCTTCGTCGCCGACGAAGGCGCCGCGGTGCGCGAGCTGCTGCGGGTCGCGCGGCGGCGGGTCGCGATCGGGCTGCTGCACCAAGGCAGCCTGCTGTGGCGGCGCAAGGGCCGCGGCGGCGGCAGCGGCGCGTACCGCGGCGCCCGCTGGCACGCGCGGCGCGACGCGCGCGCGCTGTTCGACGGCCTGGGCGCGCGCCGCGTGCGCTTGCGCACCGCGATCACGCTGGACAGCGCCAGCCGCTGCGCGCGCGTGCTCGAAGCGCTGCTCCCGGCGCGGCTGCCCTTCGGCGCCTTCCTGCTGCTGAGCGCCGACGTCGACAGGGTCACGCCGGCAGCGCCCGCGCACGCCGCGCGGACTCGGGCAGACTAGGCGGCGGGTGGCGCTTGCAGCGCCGTCGGGCGAGCGTCTGGGCGCGTGCCGACGCCGCCGCTGCAGCCGCAAGGAGGCGAGCGATGGGCAGTGCGTACGTGGTGGGTCGGGTGACCGTGCTCGACCCGCAGAAGTGGGCCGAGTACCGCGCCCGGGTGCCGGCGACGCTCACGCCCTGGGGGGCCGAGCTGGTGCTGCGCGGCCGCCAGGTGGCGGCCTTCGAGGGCGAGGATCCGCACGCCGACATCGTCGTCATCCGCTTCGCTGACGCGGCCACTGCCGCGCAGTGGCACGACTCCGCCGCCTATCAGGCGCTGATCCCGCTGCGCCGCGAGGCGGCACGGGTGGTGCTGCTGTGCTACGAAGCCTGAGCAGGCTGCGCGCCGGCGCCCGCCGGTCGGCCGCAGCATCGTCCCGCATCGGCGCGCGCACGCGCGGCGCCGCGCTCGGCTG
>CAZKCJ010000174.1:2253-6664 GCA_964550885.1 uncultured Rubrivivax sp.
AGCTCGCAGGCGCAGGCCGTGCACCGCCCGTCGCGCCCCGCGCCGCCGCCGGTCGGCTGGTTGTTCGCGTTCGACTGGGACCGGCTGCAGCTGCAGCATCTGCAGCGCGACGGGCTCGCACGCTTCAGCACCGCCGGCTTCGACCTGTTCAGCTTCCCCGGCAACCTGCGGCTCGCCACCTTCGACCTGGAGGCCTTCGCCGACCGGCTCGCCCGCCGCGGCCGGCGCGAAGGCTGGCGCGGCGTGCTGTCGCACCACGAGCAGTACGGCGCGCTGGCCGCGGCGCTGGTGGCCGAGCGGCTGCGCCTGCCCGGCGCGAGCCCGGCCAGCATCCTGGCCGCGCAGCACAAGCTGCACGCGCGCCGGGTACTGGCGCAGGTGGCACCGCAGGCCAGCCTCGGCTTCGCGCCGCTGCCCAGCGGTTACGGCGAGCCGGTACCGGCGGGGCTGGCCTACCCGTGCTATGCGAAGCCGGTGAAGGCGGCGTTCTCGGTGCTGGCGCGCGCGGTCGCCGACCGCGCCGAACTGCAACGGCACGTGGCCTTCAGCCGCGCCGAACGCTGGCTGCTGCACCGTCTGGTCGAGCCCTTCGACCGCGTTTGCCGCGCGCGGCTGCCGCAGGCCGGCAGCGCACACCGCCTGATCCTCGAGGAGCCGGTGCCGGCGGCGACGCCGCAGTACAACCTCGACGGCTGGGTGGCCGACGGGCGGGTGCGCGCGCTGGGCGTGGTCGACGCGGTGATGGTTCCGGGCACCCAGGCCTTCATGCGCTGGGAGCTGCCCAGCCGCCTGCCCGAGACGGTGCAGCAGCGCGCGCTCGAGGTCGCGCAGCGCTTCCTGGCGGCGATCGGCTTTCGCCAGGGCCTGTTCAACCTCGAGTTCTTCCACGACCCGACGACCGACCGGCTCAGCGTGATCGAGTGCAACCCGCGGCTGGCCGCGCAGTTCGGCGACCTGTACCGGCGCGTCACCGGCATCGATCCGCACGCGATCGGCGTCGCGCTGGCGCTGGGCGAGGACCCGCTGGCGCTGCCGCGGCGCGAGCCGAGCGCCGCCGTGGCAGCGAGCCTGGTCTACCGCAGCTTCGCCGGCCAGCCGGTGCCGCCACCGCCCAGCCGCGCGCAGCGCGCAGCGCTGGCGCGCGAAGCCGCCGACGCGCTGCTGTTCAGCCTGCCCAAGAGCGCACGCGGTCGAGCACGCGACTACGCGTGGACCGGCAGCCACCGCTACGGCATCGTGCACCTGGGGGCGCGCGACCGCGTCGAGCTGCAGGCCAGGACCGAGCGGGTCAGCGCGCTGCTCGGCTGGCCTGCCCCGTACGCGACCGCGCTGCAGGCAGCGGTCGGTGCGCCGGCAGCGGCTGCGGTTCCGCCTTCGCGACCCGCGTCGGTCGCGTGGTCGGAGCTGGCTGCACCGCTCGCGCCGCCGGGCGACGGCTGAGCGCGCCAGCAGCCGCGCTGCCAACCGGGCTGCGGGCGGCGCGGCTGACGCTGTGCCGAGGCGCAGGTTGAACGGCAGGATCGGGGTCGCGCTGCCGAAAAAAACTCGTCGCGGCCCGCGCGGCCGCCCGCTCAGCCGAGGCGGCTGGGCCGGACCCCGGCACCCGGCAGCACCGAGTCGGCTGCCGGCGGGCGCGACGGTGGCGCCGGCACCGGCTCGGCCACGCGCGCCGGTGCCGGCGCGACCAGGTGCGCGAGCAACCAGCTCATGACCACGAACAGGCCGATGCCGGCCACCGTGAACACCACCAGCAGCGCACCGTGCACCCACGGTGCGGTCGTGACCAGGAAGCCCGTGGCCAGCAGCGCCGCGGCGAGCGCCGCGCGGGTGCGCCAGCGCCGCCCGAGCATCGCGCCGAGCGCGAGCACGTACGCGGCGACGAAGCCGAACAGCAGCGCCAGCTGCACGAAGCCCATCTGCTCCAGACTGCCACCCAGCTCGGTCATGTTCCCGGTCCCCGGCCCGCGGTGCCGAACGGCCACCAGCGCATTCTCGTAGCCGCCAGCGTCGCACGCCCGGCGGGCTGCGGCAATCCCGCGTTCTGGGGCCCCACCCCGGCGCCGTGACCGACCGCACGCCGGCCTGCGGCGCCGGCGCCACGGCGCGCCCGAGGCACGACCGCCGCTTCCCCGGCGCGGCCGCCGGTCAGGGCGCCACCGGTGCGACCCGACCTGCAAGCCGAAGGTCGGCGGGCATGCGGTCCTGCATCGCCGGCGGCCTGCGGCCTGCGGCCCGCGCAGGCCGCAGCGCACACGGCGTCCGGCGGCGGCGCCATGCCGCGCCGCACTCTTGCGGACGCGCGGTACCCAGCCCCGGGCACGGGCTCAGCGGCCGATCGCCACCCCTTCGCGCCGCGGATCGGCGGCCCCGCCCCAGCCGCCGGGCACGCGGCCGACCAGCTGCACGCCGGTGGGCAGCTCCACCTCGACCACCGGGTGGCCGAGCGCGCGCAGCGCCGCCGCGGTCGCCGTCGGGAAGCGCCCCTGCTCGAGCAGCAGCGGCGCGTCGATCACGCCGAAGTTCGGCAAGTCAGCGGCCGGTTGCAGCCCGAGCTGCCAGCCGAGCACGCCCAACAGCGCCTTCGCGGTCGAGTGGATGATCATCGCGCCCAGCGACGAGCCGGAAACCAGCCGCAACCCACCATCACCGCGGTCGAACACCAGCGTCGGGCTCATGCTCGAGCGCGGCCGCTTGCGCGGCTGCACGCGGTTGGCGAGCGGGCGGCCGGCAGCGTCGATGGGTGCGAACGCGAAGTCGGTCAGCTGGTTGTTGAGCAGGTAGCCGCCGGGCAACCCGGTACCGCCGTCGGCCAGCAGCCGCGAGCCCCACGCGGTCTGGATGCTGGTGGTCAGCGCGACCGCCCGCCCCTGCGCGTCGACGATCGACACGTGGCTGGTGCCGGCCTCGGGCTGCGGCGCGGCGACGCCGAGCGGCTCGCGCAGCGGCGCCGGCTCGCCGGGCGGTGCGCTTGGCATGGCCTTCGGGCCGATCAGCCCGGCGCGCGCGCGCAGGTACGCCGGCGCCAGCAGCGTGCGCCAGTCGCCGCCCGGCGCCGGCACGAAGGCCGGGTCGCCGACGTAGCGCGCGCGGTCGGCGAAGGCGAGCCGCGCGGCTTCGGCGTACACGTGCAGCCAGCCTGACGACGGCACGCCGTCGGCCAGCGCTGGCGCAGGCGGCGCGGCGGCGTCGACGAGGCCCAGGATCTGCAGGATCGCGATCTGCCCGGACGACGGCGGCGGCATCCCGCAGATCCGCCAGCGCTCACGCCAGTCGGCGCACAGCGGCGTGCGCGGCACGACTGCGTATTGCGCCAGGTCGCCGGCCTGCAGCCGCCCGGGGGGCACCGCCTGCTGCACGCGCCGCACCAGGTCGGTGGCGATCGGGCCGTGGTAGAACGCGTCGGCGCCTTCGGCCGCGAGCCGGCGCAGCACCGCCGCCAGCGCCGGGTTGCGCAGCCGGTGGCCGACCGGCAGCGCGCTGCCGTCGGCACGGTAGAAGTAGGCGGCGGCGCGCGGGTCGGCGCGCAGCGCGGTCTCGGCCTGCAGCAGCGCGTGCATCCGCGGGCCGACCTCGAAGCCCTGCTCGGCCAGCGCGATCGCCGGCGCGAACAGCTCGACCCAGGGCAGTTGCCCTTGCGCGCGGTGCAGTGCTTCCAGCAACCGCATCACCCCCGGCACACCGACCGCCAGCCCGCCGACCGCAGCTTGCCGGTACGGCAGTGGCGTGCCGTCGGCAGTCAGGAACAGGCGCTCGTCGGCGGCCGCCGGTGCGGTCTCGCGGCCGTCCCAGGCCTGCACCTGCCTGCCGTCCCAGGTCAGCGCGAAGGCGCCGCCGCCAATGCCGCTGGACTGCGGCTCCACCAGCGTCAGCACCAGCTGCACCGCGATCGCCGCGTCGGCGGCCGAACCGCCGCGGCGCAGGATCGCGGCGCCGGCCTCGGCCGCCAGCGGGTGCGCGGCCGCGACCATGAAGGCGCCGGGGCCCGCTTCGACCTTCGGCTGCAGGCCGCTCGCGCTCTCGGGCAGCGGCGCGCTTGACGACGCCGGCGGCGGAGCGGCCGCGCAGCCGAACAGCAGCAGCGCCGCGGCCAGCACCAGCGCCGCGGCCAGCCACGCCGCGCCGCCGTGCAGCCGTCGGCGCAGCGCCGCCATCGGGGTCAGTGCAGGGGCACCCCGGTCTTGCTCTGCAGCTCCTCGCGGGTCACGCCGGGCGCCAGTTCCACCACCTTCAGCCCCTGCGGCGTGACCGCCATCACCGCGAGGTCGGTGACGATGCGGTCGACCACGCCCACGCCGGTCAGCGGCAGCGTGCACTGGGGCAGGATCTTCAGGTCGAAGCCGCCGTCCTTCTTGCGCGCGACGTGCTCCATCAGCACGACCACGGTCTCGACCCCGCCGACCAGGTCCATCGC
>CAZKCJ010000175.1:0-6572 GCA_964550885.1 uncultured Rubrivivax sp.
ATCAGCAGCAGCGCGGCGCCGTCCTGCGCGAGGCGCAGGCAGCTGGCGAGCGCACTGGTGCGCGCCGGCGACTGGTTGACGATGTGCAGCATGGTCGTCGCTCAGAAGGACAGGACCACGTCCTGCGCGGCCATCAGCGCGGCCATCTGCGCGCTCGACAGAAGCTCGACGTCGACCACCAGGTCCTCCTCGGTCAGGCCGCGCGCCTGCAGCGACTCGCGCTCGACGTACAGCTTCTCGACGTCGTAGCCGTCGAGCGCGCGGTAGGTCTTGCTGTGGTTCTTGATGCCGATCGCGGCGGTGTCCTGGCCCTTGACCAGCTGGTACACGCCGTCGTCGACGAAGGCCAGACTCACGTCCTGGTCGAAGGTCGCGGCGATCAGCACCACCTCCAGGCTCTCCAGCGCGTAGATGCTGCCGTAGGGCGCCTTGCGGTTGACGAACAGGAAGCGCTTCATCGCCGGCCCGCCCTCAGCCGCCGAAGGTCACGGTGCGGTCGCACTTGATGCCGGCGTCGATCAGCTGGCCCAGCCCACTGATGCGAAAGCCCGGCGCCAGCACCTCGTCCTTGATGCCGCGGCGCAGCGCCGCCGCCACGCACACCACCAGGTCGACGCCGTGCTCGTCCTTCAGCCGGCTCCAGCGGTTGACGACGTGGCGATCGTCCTGCGGCGGCTCGGTCAGCCGGGTCGCGTTGTAGACGCCGTCGTGGTAGAAGAACACGCGCATCACCTCGTGCCCGGCCGCGAGCGCCGCGGCCGCGAAGTTCCAGGCGGTGTCGGCGGCCTGGTGGGTGTACGGGCCCTCGCTGACCATCAGCGCGAACTTCATCGCCGGCGTGCGTCAGAAGCGGATGTGGGTCGACGCGTTCAGGCTCGAACGCGCGCCACGCCAGTCGTCGATCAGGTACTTGGTGAAGGGCAGGTCGCACTTCTCGAAGAAGCGCGGCCAGCCGATGCGTTCGACCCAGTCGGCGATGCGCTCCCACGAGCGCGCGTCGTGCTTGTAGGTGTGCAGGATCTTCTTGACGATCGCCGACACCTCGGGCCAGCGCGGCGGGTTGTTCGGCAGCCCGGCGGCGACCATCTTCATGAAGGTCGGCTTGCCGCGCGCATTGGCGTTCTTGCCGCCGACCCAGATCGCGAACTTCGAGTGCTCGGGATCGTTGATCTGCATCGGCGGGCACGGCGGGTAGCAGGCGCCGCAGCAGATGCACTTCTTCTCGTCGACTTCGAGCGAGGGCCTGCCATTGACCAGCGCCGGGCGAATCGCGGCCACCGGGCAGCGTGCCACCACGGCGGGTCGCTCGCAGACGTTGGCGACCAGATCGTGGTTGATCCTGGGCGGCTTGGTGTGCTGCATGATGATCGCGATGTCGGCCTGGCCACCGCAGTTGATCTCGCAGCAGGAGGTGGACATGTGCACCCGGTTGGGCATCTCCTCGTGCTTGAACTCGTGGTAGAGCTCGTCCATCAGCGCCTTGACGACGCCGGAGGCATCGGTCGCCGGGATGTCGCAGTGCAGGAAGCCCTGGGTGTGCGAGATCATCGTCACCGAGTTGCCGGTGCCGCCCACCGGAAAGCCGTTGGACTCGAGCGCTTCGATCAGCGGGGCGACCTTCTTCTGGTCGGCGACCATGAACTCGATGTTCGAGCGGATCGTGAAGCGCACGTGGCCGTCGGCGTAGGTGTCGGCGATGTCGCACAGCTTGCGCACCGTCCACACGTCGAGCTGGCGCTGGGTGCCGGCGCGCACCGTCCAGACCTCGTCGCCCGAGTGCGAGACGTGGTGCAGCACGCCCGGGCGCGGCCGCTCGTGCCACTTCCAGTTGCCGTAGTTCTTCAGCAGCGTCGGGTGCAGAAAGGGCTTGTTGTCGGGGGCGCCGCTCTCGATCGGTTGTCGCATCGCCATCGTCGTCGCTCCTGCCTCAACCCGCCGCCGCCTTGCGCGCCTGGATCTTCGCGACCTCGTCGTCCCAGCCGTCGGTGCGCACGTAGGGGTTGGTGCGCGGCGTCGCGACCATGTTCGGGTCGACCTCGATGCCGACGCCCTCGAGGAAGTTGACCAGGCCGATGCGCTCGATCATCTCGCCGGTGCGCTCGTGCTCGAGCGCGTTCTCGGCGAAGAAGTCGATCACCCGCCGGCCCAGGTCGACCAGCTGCTCGAAGTCCTCGTCGGTCTTCAGCCGCATGAAGGGCACGACCACGGTGCCCATCAGGTCGCCGATCTTCAGCGTGCGCTTGCCGCCGATCAGGATCGTCGCGCCGGTGTCGGCGCCGTGCGCGAGCGCGCCGGTCATCACGTTGATGCAGTGCATGCAGCGCACGCAGTCCTGGTTGTCGATCTCGAGCGCGTGGCTGTCGCTGACCTTGACCGTGCTCAGGTGCTCGGTGCCGTCGCCGCTGCGCAGCTGCGCGACCTCCTTCAGCTGGATCGCCTTGGTCGGGCAGCGCACGACCACGTCGTTGACCAGCTCGTTCATGCCGTGCTTGTCGAACCACTTGCGCGCGAGCCCCTCGTCGGTGCGGATGTTGTCGCGCCAGGTGCCGATCACCGCCATGTCCGAGCGCTGGATCGAGTTCATGCAGTCGTTCGCGCAGCCGCTGAACTTGAACTTGAACTTGTAGGGCAGCGCCGGGCGGTGGATGTCGTCGGTGAAGGTGTTGATCATTGTGTGGTGCGCGCGCCCCTCGTCGTAGCAGCTCTGCTCGCAGCGCGCGGCGCCGACGCAGCTCATCGCGGTGCGCACCGCCGGGCCGGCGCCGCCCAGGTCGAAGCCCAGCTCGTTGATTTCGTCGAAGGCGGCCTGCACGTCGGCGGTCTTCGCGCCCTGGAACATGATGTCGCCGCTCTGGCCGTGGAAGGCGATCAGCCCGGTGCCGTGCCGCTCCCAGATGTCGCACATCTGGCGCAGCACCTCGGTGGTGTAGTGCATGCCCGGCGGCGGCTGCACGCGCAGCGTGTGCAGCTCGGCGGCGTCCGGGTAGACCGGGCTGCCGTCGTCGTTCTTCAGCTCGGTGAAGCGCGGGATCACGCCGCCGCCGTAGCCGTAGACGCCGACGGTGCCGCCCTTCCAGTAGCCCTTCTTGGTGCGGTAGCTGGTCTCGAGCGTGCCCAGCAGGTCGACCACGTAGTCCTTGTCCTGCGCCAGCCGCTTCAGCCCGGTGACGAAGCTGGGCCACGGGCCGGACTCCAGCTGGTCGAGGATCGGCGTCGGATGCATCGGCTTGGCCATGCGGCGTGCTCCTGGTGCGGGCGAAGCCCTCGCGGTCGGCGCCGATCGTGGCGCCATCGCCGGGCCGCGCCAATCACCCGCGTTGAGTAGCCGGATACCCCCTTTGGGGTATGCACGGCCACCCGTGCCGGGTATGGACGCTGCGCGCCCCGGACGCGCTCAATCGGGCCGTTGCGATGACCCGAGTGACCGCGCTGACCAGGCTGCGCGCCCCGCTGGGCGGGCAGGAGATCGAGCTGCAGCAGATCGAGTTCGACGGCGGCGGGCTGCCGCTGCTGCGTACCCGCATCCGCGAGGGCAGCCGCTTCACCGTGTTCGACATCGACCCGGTGACCGCTGCGGCCTGGGGCCGCGCGCTGCTCGCCTGGGCCGCGCCGCCACCGGAGGACGCGCATGAGTGAGCGCGCCGCCGTGGTCGACTTGGTCTTCGGCGTGAGCGCCGGTGCACTGCCCGGCGCACCGCAGCCGGCACTGGCGGCCGCGGTCGAGGCTGCGCTGCCGTGGCTGGCGACCACGCCGCTGGCGGGTCTGCACCCGCTGGCCGGCGTGAGCGCCGATGCGACGCCGCTGCCGCTGTCGCGGCGCGCGCGGCTGGTGCTGCGCCTGCCGCGCGCGTGCGTGCCCGCCGCGCTGGCGGCACTGCAAGGGCGCGAGCTGCGCTGGCCCGGCGGCTGGCTGCAGCTCGGCGCCGCGCGCTGCCGCGAGCTGCTGCCCTGGAGCACGCTGTACGCGGCCTGCGTGGCGGCGCCGGCCGACGCCGACGAGCTCGCGTTCCTGCGCGCGGCGCAGGCCGAGCTCGACGCACTCGAGGTCGGCGGCCGCACGATCTGCGGGCTGGCGCGCCGCGACGCGGCCGGCCGCTGCCGCGGGCGCGCGCTGATGGTCGACCAGCTCGACGCCGCCGCCTCGCTGCGGCTGCAGGCGCACGGCATCGGCCCCGACCGGCGGCTCGGCTGCGGCCTGTTCGTGCCCTACCGCTCGGCCGCCGCGGTCGGCGCGCCGGCGTGAGCCCGTGGCAGCCGCAACGCCTGCGCGCTGATGAACCGCCGCCCCCACCCCGACCGAGCGCCGCGCGCCGCTGGATGCGGCCGCCGCAACCCGCGGCCACGCCACCCGCGCCGCATGCCGCCCGCCTGAGCGCCGACGATGTCGCCCGTGCCTGCGCCCGCGCTGCGCGTGAAGAGCCGCTGGTTCCGCTCCGACCGCAGCCACGCGCCGGCGCAGCAGGCGAGCGCGATGGCCTTCATCGTCTGGCGGGCCGCGCAGCAGCTGCTGCGCCGGATGCGCGCCGCCGACTTCGACGTCGACACCGGCGCGCCCTACTTCGCGTTCCTGCGCGAGGTGCTGGTCTTCCTGGTCGCGGTGGTCGACCGGCTCGCCGCAGCGCGGCTGGGCGACGCCGACCGTGTGGCCTTCACCACTGCGCTGGTGCAGCACCTGGCGCGCACGCTGGCCGACAACGAGGACGAGCTGCTCGGCCCGCCGCCCGCCGGCGCCGCGCCGCACGCGCACCGCTTCATCGATCTGGTCAACGAGCTCGCGCCGCACTACGCGCAGTTCGGCGCCGACCCGCAGCCGGCCGAGCCGCAGGCGGGCTTCACGCCGGACTTCGCGTTCATGCGCTACCTGGGCAGCCGGCTCGAGGCGACGCTGCCGCCCAAGGACCGGCTCTGGGTGATCGACCAGGTGATCGCGATCGAGGCGCCGGACGCGGTCGCGGTGGTGCAGCGCGCAATGCGCGAGCTGCACGACCCGGCCCCGCGCCCACGGCGGCCCGCGGCAGCGGGCGGCGACTGACGGACCGTCGCTGCGCCCCGGAGCACCGCCGATGCCGACCCAGCGCATCACCCCAGCGCGTCGCCGCCGGCCGCAGCGGCGCGCAGCGCGATGGCCCAGTGGCTGACGCTCGAGCGCGCCGCGCAGCTGCTGCGCGTGCAGCGCAGCGCGCTGCAGCGGCGGGTGCGCGCCGGCGAGCTGAAGCTGCGCGACGGCCGGGTGTCGACCGCGGCGCTGCTGCGGCTGTACCCGCTGGCCGACTTCGACCGCAGCGGCTGGCTGCATCGCTTGCAGCGCGGCGGCGACCCGACCGCGCGCGGCGCAGCGGCAGGGCTGCCCGGCGAGCCGTTGCTGGCGCAGCGGCTGTTCAGCCTCGGCCAGGAGCTGGCCGACACCCAGCGCCACCTGCAGCGCTACCACGCGCTGGTGCTCGAGCTGCGCGAGCGGCTCGCGTGCATCGGCGCCGATTCCCCCGACCCCCGGCTGCCCGAACTGCAGCGCCAGCTGATCGACGGGCTGGCCCGGGCACTGGCCACCGAACCGGTCGACCTGCTGGATGTGATGGACGACGTACTCAAGGTGGTGTCGGCGCAGGTCACGCTGCGCCCGAGCGGGCATCAGTTCAGCGTCGACGGCCACGACACGCTGTTGCAGGCCGGCATTCGCGCGGGGCTGAAGCTCAACTACGGCTGCGGCAACGGCAGCTGCGGCATGTGCAAGGTGCGGGTCACCGCCGGCCAGGTCGCGCGCACCGGGCCCGCCGACTACCCGCTGTCGGCCGCCGAGCGCGCGCAGGGCTACGTGCTCGCCTGCGCGCACACCGCGGCCAGCGCCGAGCTGACGATCGAGGTGCTCGAGGCCGCGGGCCCGGCCGACATCCCGCCGCAGCAGCTGACGACCACGCTGCGCGCGCTGCAGCCGCTGGCCGCCGACACGCTGGCGCTGCACCTGCAGACGCCGCGCAGCCAGCGGCTGCGCTTCCTGGCCGGGCAGCGGGTCGCGCTCGGGCTGGCCGACGACGACGCCGTGCAGGCGCGCTATCCGATCGCCAGCTGCCCCTGCGACGACCGCAACCTGCACTTCTACGTGCCGCGCGACCCGGCCGATCCGCTGGCCGAGCGCCTGTTCGCCGGCGCGCTGCGCCCGGGCGCGGCGCTGACGCTGCGCGGCCCCGAGGGCAGCTTCGTGCTCGCCGACGACACCCGGCCGCTGGTCTTCGCCGCCTGCGACACCGGCTTCGCGCCGCTGAACAGCCTGATCGAGCACGCGCTGTCGCGCGACGCCGCGCCGTCGATCGCGCTGTACTGGCTGGCCACCCGCGCCGACGGCCACTTCCGCGCGAACCAGACGCGCGCCTGGTCCGACTGCTGTGACCAGTTCGAAGTCAGCCTGAGCCGCCACGCCGACGCCGCCCAGGGCGCGCACGAGATGGCCGCGGCGATCCGTGCCGAGCAGTTCGACATCGATTGCGCGTTCTACGTCGCCGGCCCCGGCGCCTTCGTCGGCGCGCTGCAGCGCGAGCTGCTCGACGTCGGCGTGCCGGCCGCGCAGCTGCACGCCG
>CAZKCJ010000176.1:0-6560 GCA_964550885.1 uncultured Rubrivivax sp.
CATGCGCCGGCGCTGCTGCCCGACGCCTACTGCGGCGACGTGCACGCGCGCCTGAGCCTCTACAAGCGCTTAGCCGGCGCCGCGGACGCGCAGGCACTCGATCGCCTGCTGGAGGAGGTCACCGACCGCTTCGGCAAGCTGCCGCCGCAGGGCCAGGCGCTCTTCGACACGCACCGCCTGCGCGTGCTCGCGCGGCCCTACGGCGTGCAGAAGATCGACGCCGGCCCGAAGCTGAGCACGCTCGCCTTTCGCGCCGATGCGCCGGTGGACCCGCTGCGCATCATCGAGCTGGTGCAGAAGAACCGCCACATCCGGCTGGCCGGCAACCACAAGCTGCGCGTCGAGCGCGAGCTGGCCGAGCCGCAGCAGCGCGCGCAGCTGGTGCGCGAGCTGCTGCGCGCGCTCGGGCCGCCGCTGCCGGCGGCTCAGGTGGCGGCGTCGAAGGCCGCGTGAAAGCCGAAGGGCAGCACCTGCGGCGCTGCCACCGACGCCAGCTCGCGCATCGACGCCGCGTCGAGCACGACGATGCGGCTGGCCGCGTCGTCGTCGGCCAGCGTCGGCACCAGCAGCACGCCGTCGTCGTCGGCGCTGCCGCCGGGCCGCGGCACGAACAGCGGCTCCAGGTGCATCGCCGCCGGCCGCTGCCAGCGCTGCTGCGCACCGCGGTCCAGGTCCAGCCGCAGCACGTGGTCACCGAAGTCGCCGCGCGCGGACGCGCCGATGCCGAAGCACACGCGGGCGCGGCGGTGGCCGACCGCCGCCGGATGCACCTGCTGCAGCTCCATGCTGCAGCCCAGCGGCTCGGGCTCGGCAACGTCGCGGCCCGGCTGCAGCCGGTAGCGCTGCAGCATCGGCGGCGAACCCAGCGGCTCGCCGGCGCGGCGCCGCTCGAGCGTCAGGTCGTCGAAGATCGACGCGTCGGCGTAGGCGGCAATCTCCACCAGCAGGTCGTCGCCCTCGGCCCAGGCCTGGGTCGCGTGGAAGGCCATCAGCGGCGGGATGCGCCAGCTGCGCACCGCGCCGCCGGCCAGCGGCACCGCGTGCAGCACCGCGCCCGACGCCGGCTGCCAGCGGAAGTGGTCCTTGTAGGCGGCGGCGCCGAAGCGCATCGCCAGCACCTGCGCGCGCAGGCTGCACTCCCAGACGATCGCGTGCCCGGGCGCCAGCGCGAAGCCGTGCAGGTAGCCGGGCGGGGCCGCCGCGATCTCGGCCACCAGCTGCGGCTCGCTCGACTCTGCCGGCAGCCGGAACACCCGGTACGCGCAGCTGCGGCCGAACGACACGCCGACGTTCAGGTAGCTGCCGTCGTCCAGCGTGAAGCCGTGAGCCGACATCAGCTCGATGCCCAGCCGATCGTGCAGGTCCAGCCGCTCGAGCGTGGCCAGCGTCTGCGGGTCGAAGTAGGTGAGGTACGGCGTCTCCGACACCGCGAACCAGCGCCGGCCGTGGCGCGACATCACCACCGCCGGGTTGTCGGTCGCGCGCGAGCCCTTCAGCCGCTGCAGCAGGCCGGCCGGGTTCGGTGTGCCGAACTCGCCGCTCACCGGCCTGCCGGCCGCGCGGCTGTCGCGAAAGGCCTGGCTAGCGACGAAGCGGCTGCGGTAGCTCACGCCGCCGCGGCCGTCGAAGGCCACGCGGTGCAGCATCGCGTAGCCGTCGAACCAGTGGCGCAGGCCGCCGCCGGGCAGCTGCCACAGCGCCGGGCCGTTGAGCAGCAGGCCGCCGCGCAGCCAGTCGGGCAGCGCGCCGCTGACCGCCAGCTTGGTGTCGTCCAGCTCGCGCGCGCCGTCCTCGAAGCCGCGCCAGCGGCCGGCGGCGGCGCGGGTGGTGATCGCAGGGTCGAGGGTCTGGTCCATCGATCGCTCCTTGCCGGGCCGGAACCCGGATTACGGCCCCGGCCGCCGTTTGGATGCAGCGGTGGCGCCCGGCGGCGCCGGTGCGCCTGGCCTGCACGCCTGCCCTGATCGGGCTCCGGGGCCCGCTGCCGACCGCCGCCGCTACAGTCTGAGCATGGCGCTGCACCCCGACCTGCCGACCTCCCCCTACGCGACCCTGCCGCCCGAGCAGCGCTGGTTCCCGGCCGACGAGTCGCTGCGCGAGCGCGCCTACGAGAAGCTGCTGCCGCCGCTGGTCGCGGCCATCCGCCGCGAGGTCGCCGCGTGGCGCGCCGCCGGCTACGCGGGCGCGTCGCCGACTTCGCGCGCGCTGCTGCAGTGGTGGTTCGAGACCGAGCACACGGTCGAAGGCGCCGATCGCACGCTCGCGCCCTTTCGCTGGTACTTCGCGCAGCGCGAGGCGGTCGAGTCGGTTATCTGGCTGCACGACGTGCGCAAGGTCCGCGACAAGTTCGATCTGCTGCGCTTCGACGCTTCCGGCGCCGTGTCGGCCAACATGTTCGACGAGGCCTGGCCGCGCTACGTCGTCAAGATGGCCACCGGCGCCGGCAAGACCAAGGTGCTCGCGCTGCTGATCGCGTGGAGCTTCTTCCACAAGCTCTACGAACCCGACTCGCCGCTGGCGCGCAACTTCCTGCTGATCGCGCCGAACATCATCGTGCTCGACCGGCTGCGCGCCGACTTCGACGGCCTGCGCATCTTCTTCGCCGACCCGGTGCTGCCCGACAACGGCTTTGGGGAACCCGGCCGCGACTGGCGCGACGACTTCCAGCTCACGCTGCACCTGCAGGACGACGTGCGCGTGGTTCGGCCCACCGGCAACCTGTTCCTGACCAACATCCACCGCGTCTACCTGGGCGACGTGCCCGAGCCGTCGCTCGACGACGACGACCTGCGCGACTACTTCCTGCAGCCCTTCGGGCCGAAGCCGGTGGGCAAGACCACCGACAGCAAGACCGACCTGGGCCAGATCGTGCGCGAGGTCGAGGAGCTCGCCGTCTTCAACGACGAAGCGCACCACATCCACGACGCGCGGCTGGCCTGGTTCAAGAGCATCCAGGACATCCACCACCGGATGCTGCAGAAGGATTCGCGTCTTTCGCTGCAGCTCGACGTGACCGCCACGCCGCGCCACGACAACGGCGCGATCTTCGTGCAGACGGTCAGCGACTATCCGCTGGTCGAGGCGATCCATCAAAACGTCGTCAAGCACCCGGTGCTGCCCGACGCCGCCAGCCGCGCGCGGCTGCACGAGGCCAAGAGCGCGCTCTTTTGCGAGAAGTACGCCGACTACCTGCAGCTCGGCGTCGAGGAATGGCGCAAGAGCTTTGCCGAGCACCAGCGCCTGGGCAAGAAGGCAGTGCTGTTCGTGATGGTCGACGACACCCGCAACTGCGACGAGGTCGGCGCGCACCTGGAGCGCATCGCGCCCGAGCTGGCCGGCGCGGTGCTCGTGATCCACACCAAGAACAACGGCGAGATCTCCGAAGCGGCGTCGGGCAAGAACCAGGAAGAGCTCGAGCGCCTGCGCAGGCAGGCTAACCAGATCGACGGCTGGGCGTCGCCGTACAAGGCGATCGTCTCGGTGCTGATGCTCAAGGAGGGCTGGGACGTGCGCAACGTCACCACCATCGTCGGCCTGCGCGCCTATGCGGCGCAGAGCAACATCCTTCCCGAGCAGACGCTCGGCCGCGGCCTGCGCCGGATGTACTTCGGGACCGACCAGCCCGAGACGGTGTCGGTGATGGGCACGCCCGCCTTCATAGAGTTCGTCGAAGCTATCCAGAGCGAAGGCGTGACCTTCGAGCGCAAGCCCATGGGGGGTGGCGGCGATGGCAGCGGGCGCGAGGACTCGCTGATCGTCGAGGTCGATACGCACAACCCGGCCAAGGACATCGCCGCGCTCGACATCGCGCTGCCCCGGCTCGCGCGGCGCTTTCACCGCGAGTTCAAGGACCTGGCCGCACTCGACCCGGCCGGCTTCGGCAACCCGCGATTGCCATTGAAGGCCTTCACTCCCGAAGAGACGCGCGAGATCGTCTTCAAGACCATGCTCGACGGCGAGCCGCACCACACGATCGTCCTCGACGGCAGCGGGGCGGCCGACTACCGCTCGGTGGTCGCCTACTTCACGCGCCAGTTGCTGAAGGAACTGCGCCTGGCCGGCGGCTACGAGCTGCTGTACCCCAAGGTCAAGACCTTCCTGCGCGAGCACTTGTTCGAGCCCGCGCCGGTCGACCTGGAAGACCCGGTCGTGCTGCGCAACCTGTCCGAGCCGGAAGCCGGCAAGCTGCTGTTCGACCATTTCAAGGCCGGCATCAACGCGCTCACCGTGCGCGACAGCGGCGCCACACAGATCGAAGACCGCATCCGGCTGCGCGACACGCGGCCCTTTCGCACCCAGCCGCGCGGCTTCGTCGTGACAAGGAAGTCGGTCTTCAACCGCATCGTCGGCGAGGCGGGCGCGGGCGGGCTGGAGCTGGCCTTCGCCGCTTTCCTGGAAGCCGCGAGCGACGTGCAGGCGCACGCGAAAAACTACCTCGCGGTGGGCTTTCGCATCGACTACGTGCGCGCCAACGGCGAGATTTCGACCTACACGCCCGACTTCATCGTGCGCGACACCGCAGGCGCCGTCTGGATCGTCGAGACCAAGGGCCGCGAGGAACTCGATCTGCCGCAGAAGATGGCGCGCCTCGCACAGTGGTGCGCCGATGCCAGCGTGGCCAGTGCGACGGACGGCGGGCCGCGCTACGGTTTCGTCTACGTCGACCAGGAAGGCTTCGAGCAGCACAAGCCGCAGAGCTTCGCGGGGCTGGTGACGAGCTTTCGCGACTACCAGGAAAAGCCTTGACGAAAGCCGCCGAACCGTAAATACTGCCGACGTGAAGACGACCTTCGATCTGCCCGACCCGCTGCTGCGCAAGGCCAAGGCCGCCGCCGCCGACCAGGGGCGCCCGCTGCGCGATCTGGTGGCAGAGGCCTTGGCCGAGAAGCTGGCGGCGCTGGCCGTGGCCAAGGGCGCGCGGCGGTCGCGCGACAGCGAATGGAAGGCCTTCGAGGCCAGGCTGCACAAGCAGCCCGACGGCAGCTACATCAATCCCGAGATCCCCGAAGACGACAACTTCGCCGAGATCCTCGAGTCGATCCGCGCGGAGCGGCGCGCCTGGCGGCCGCGCAACCCCTTCGAGGGCGACGACTTCGGCGACGACGACACGGCAGGCGCTGCGCCATCGGCCCCGGGCAAGGGCTGAGCGTGTACCTGTTCGACACCAACGTCCTGAGCGAACTCACCAGCCGGCGGCCGAACGGGGCCGTCGTGCGCAAGCTGATGGCGTGCGACCCGGCGCTGCGCTTCGCGTCGGAGATGAGCCGCTACGAACTGCGCTACGGCGCCGCCCTGCTGCCGCCCGACAACCCGATGTGGCAGCGCATCCTGGACGAGATCGTCCCGCGCTGCACCTGGCTGCCGATCGACGCCGCGGTGTGCGCGTGCACGGCCGACCTGACCGCCGGATTGCGGCGCAATGGCCGCATCCTGGACTGGGCTGACCTGTTCATCGCAGCCACCGCGCTGGTGCACGGCAAGATCGTCGTCACGCGCAACGTGCGCCACTTCGATCGCATCGAGGGCCTGCTCGTCGAGAACTGGTTTCCAGCCGAACAGCAGCAGAGCCCCGCGACATGAGCCGCCCCGACAAGCAGGCCTACGAACTCAGCGACGCCGACAAGCGCGACCTGATCGAGCTGATCCAGCAGGGCAAGCCGCTGCCCGAGAAGTACCGCTTCATCCTGTTCGAGGACAAACGCGAGGTCGAGCTGGTGTGGAACGGCAAGACGCGCGACGTCTGCACCACGGTGCTGCCGTTCCAGACGCTCGAACACGTCGACGAGCCGCGCGCCGAGACGAAGCGCCAGGAAGAGCTGTTCGACCCGCGCGGCCGGCAGTTGCGCGGCTGGACCAACAAGCTGATCTGGGGCGACAACAAGCTGATCCTCGCGTCGCTCAAGAGCGGCGCGCTGCGCGCGCAGATCGAGGAGGCCGGCGGGCTGAAGCTGATCTACATCGACCCGCCGTTCGACGTCGGCGCCGACTTCAGCATGGACATCGAGATCGGCGGCGAGACCTTCCACAAGGAGCCGAACCTGCTCGAGCAGATCGCCTACCGCGACACCTGGGGCCGCGGCGCCGATTCGTTCATCGCGATGATCTACGAGCGGCTGATCCTGATGCGCGATCTGCTGGCGGAGGATGGGTCGATCTACGTGCACTGCGATTCCAGAGTGAACGCGTTCATACGCTCTTCGATGGACGAGGTATTCGGACGTGAGCGCCTTGTCAACCAGATCATCTGGAAGCGCAGTCATGCACACAGTGACTCAAAGCAAGGCACGGCGCACTACGGACGCCTCCACGATGTGATCTACCTCTATCGCAAGGGTGAACGGGCGATCTTCAATCAGCAGTACGTCCCTTACGAAACCGAGTACGTGGACACCTACTACAAGAGCGTCGAACCGCGAACAGGGAGGCGCTACTGGCTTGACAACCTTCAAGGGCCAGGAGGTGGAGCAAAGGGCAATCCCCGATACGAGGTGATGGGCGTTACCCGCTACTGGCGATATAGCCAAGAGCGGATGAACCAATTGATAAACGAGGGGCGAGTT
>CAZKCJ010000177.1:0-4504 GCA_964550885.1 uncultured Rubrivivax sp.
CGCGAGGCGCTGCCGGCGCGCGTGCTGTCGCAGGGCCAGCGCCGGCGCGCGGTGCTCGCGCGGCTGGCGCTGAGCAGCGCTGCGCTGTGGGTGCTGGACGAGCCCTTCAACGCGCTCGACGCCGCCGCGGTCGGCTGGCTGCTCGGGCTGGTCGAGGCGCAGCTGCAGCGCGGCGGGCTGGTGGTGCTGACCAGCCACCAGCCGGTGGGCCTGAGCAAGGCGGTGCGCGAGCACCGGCTCGAGCTGTGAGCCAGCGCAGCGCTTCGACCCCCGTCGCTGCGGCAGCGCCGGTGGCGGCCGGCAGCGGCTCGCTGGCGGCGATGACCGCGCTGCTGCAGCGCGACCTGCGGATCGCGCTGCGCCGGCGCGCCGACACCGGCGCGGTGCTGGTGTTCTTCCTGATCGTCGTCAGCCTGTTCCCGCTGGGCGTGGGGCCGCAGTTCGAGCTGCTGCGCCGGCTCGGCGCCGGCGTGATCTGGGTGGCTGCGCTGCTGGCGTCGATGCTGTCGCTCGCGCGGCTGTTCGCCGACGACCACGCCGACGGCACGCTCGAGCAGCTGCTGCTGTCGCCGACGCCGCTGGCGCTGCTGGTGCTGGCCAAGGCGGCCGCGCACTGGCTCGCTTCGGGGCTGCTGCTGGTGCTGGCGAGCCCGCTGCTGGCGCTGCAGTTCGACCTGCAGGCCGGCTCGATCGGCGTGCTGTTCGCGTCGCTACTGCTGGGCACGCCGCTGCTCAGCCTGATCGGCGCGGTCGGCGCGGCGCTGACCGTCGGCCTGCGCGGCGCCGGGGTGCTGCTGGCGCTGCTGGTGCTGCCGCTGGTCAGCCCGGTGCTGATCTTCGGCGCCGGCGCGGTCGACGCCGCCGCCGCCGGGCTGGACCCGGGCGCACACCTGTCGCTGCTGGGCGCGATGCTGGTGCTGGCGCTGGTGCTGGCTCCGCTGGCCGCAGCGGCGGCGCTGCGGATCGCGCACGACTGACGCACAGCCGCCGCGCGGTCGCCGGCCCGGCGCTGTCGACTCGCGACCGGCGGGTGCAGCCGGCCGCGCCGCAGCGCAAGGGCCATTCGCGCGCACCGCGATGGGGCCATCGACCGCGGCACGCAGGCGCGCGCCCAGAGCCCCTCGCGCTTCGCATTCGACCGCCTCGCAGCGCAACCCTGCGCCGCGATGGCCGCGAGGCTGCGCGGCACAATACGCGCCCGAATGGCATGGACCACCTACGCCGCGCCGCAGCGCTTCTATCCGCTGGCCGGACGCCTGATCCCCTGGCTGTACGGCCTCGCGGCGCTGCTGGGTGCGGCCGGGCTGTGGGTCGGCCTGGTCGTCGCGCCCACCGACCACCAGCAGGGCGAGGCCTACCGGATCATCTTCGTGCACGTGCCCGCGGCCTGGATGTCGATGATCTGCTACCTGGCGCTGGCCTTCTGGGCGGCGATCGGGCTGGTCTTCAACACCCGGCTTGCGTCGATGCTGGCGCTGGCGCTGGCGCCCACCGGCGCGTGGATGACCTTCCTCGCGCTGTGGACCGGCGCGCTGTGGGGCAAGCCGACCTGGGGCACCTGGTGGGTGTGGGACGCGCGGCTGACCTCGGAACTGATCCTGCTGTTCCTGTACCTAGGCTTCATGTCGCTGCACGCCGCGATCGACGACGAGCGCCGCGCCGACCGTGCCGCAGCGCTGCTGGCGCTGGTGGGCGTGGTCAACGTGCCGATCATCTATTTCTCGGTGCGCTGGTGGAACACGCTGCACCAGGGCGCGTCGGTCAGCCTGACCGCGGCGCCGAGCATGGCCACGACGATGCTCGCCGGCATGCTGCTGCTGGCGCTGGCGGCCTGGGCCTACTGCATCGCCACCGCGTTCGCGCGGCTGCGGGTGATCATCCTCGAGCGCGAGCACGGCGCACGCTGGGCGCAGCGCGAGCTGGCGTTGCCGGCATGAACTGGAGCAGCCTTGCCGAGTTCTGGCGGATGGGCGGCTATGGCCTGTACGTCTGGGGCTCGTTCGGCATGTGCGCGCTGGTGATCGCGGTCGAGCTGGCCGGCATCGCGCAGCGCCGCCGCGCGCTGCGCACGCGGCCGCTCGAGGACGAATGGATGGAGGACCCCGCCACATGAAGCCGCGCAGCCGCCGGGCGCTCGCGGTGGCCGTCGGCCTGGGCGCGGTCGGCGTCGCCGCCGCGCTGGTGCTCAACGCCTTCCGCAGCAACCTGGTGTTCTTCTACAGCCCGTCGCAGATCGCCGCCAACGAGGCGCCGCAGGGCCGCGCGTTTCGCCTGGGCGGGCTGGTCGAGGACGGCAGCCTGAAGCGCGACCCGGGCAGCCTGGCGGTGCGCTTCGTGGTCACCGACCTCGCGCAGCGCGTGCCGGTCAGCTACACCGGGCTGCTGCCCGACCTGTTCAAGGAGGGCAAGGGCGTGGTCGCACAGGGCAAGCTGGGGCCAGACGGCGTGTTCCACGCCGACCAGGTGCTGGCCAAGCACGACGAGAACTACATGCCGCCCGAGGCCGCCGAAGCCCTGGCCAACGCGCGCCACGGCCAGCTGCCGCCGGCGGCTGACCGGAGCGACCCGCGATGATCCCCGAGCTCGGCCACTACGCGCTGATCCTGGCGCTGGCAATGGCGCTCGCGCAAAGCGTGTTGCCGCTGCTCGGCGCGCACCGCGGTCGCGCCGGCTGGATAGCGCTGGCGCGGCCTTCGGCCTTCGGCCAGTTCGCGTTCGTGCTCACCGCCTACGCCTGCCTGACCTGGGCCTTCGCGAGCGACGACTTCTCGGTGCAACTCGCCGCCGAGCACTCCAACTCGCTGCTGCCGCTGGGCTACAAGATCGCCGCGGTCTGGGGCAACCACGAGGGCTCGATCCTGCTGTGGACGCTGATCCTGTCGGGCTGGACCGCGGCGGTCGCGTACGCGTCGCCGCAGCTCGACGAGCGCACCGCGGCGCGGGTGCTGGGGGTGATGGGGCTGGTGTCCTGCGGCTTCCTCGCGTTCACGCTGTTCACCTCGAACCCGTTCACGCGCCTGCTGCCGGCGGCCGCCGACGGCCAGGACCTGAACCCGATGCTGCAGGACCCGGGCATGGCGCTGCACCCGCCGCTGCTGTACATGGGCTACGTCGGCTTCATCGTCGCGTTCGCGTTCGCGATCGCTGCGCTGCTCGCCGGCCGGCTCGACGCCGCCTGGGCGCGCTGGTCGCGGCCGTGGACCACGGTCGCGTGGATGTTCCTGACGCTGGGCATCACCCTCGGCAGCTTCTGGGCGTACTACGAGCTCGGCTGGGGCGGCTGGTGGTTCTGGGATCCGGTCGAGAACGCGTCGTTCATGCCCTGGCTGGTCGGCACCGCGCTGATCCACTCGCTGGCGGTGACCGAGAAGCGCGGCGCGTTCCGGTTGTGGACCGCGCTGCTGGCGATCATCGCGTTCTCGCTGTCGCTGCTGGGCACCTTCATCGTGCGCTCGGGGGTGCTGACCTCGGTGCATGCGTTCGCGTCGGACCCGGCGCGCGGCGTGTTCATCCTCGGCTTCCTGGTGGTGGTGGTCGGCGGCTCGCTGCTGCTGTTCGCGTGGCGCGGGCCGAAGGTGGTCGGCGGCGGCGCCTTCGAGCTGGTGTCGCGCGAGTCGATGCTGCTGGCCAACAACGTGCTGCTGCTGGTCGCCGCCGCCGCGGTGCTGCTGGGCACGCTGTACCCGCTGGTGCTGGACGCGCTGAACCTGGGCAAGATCTCGGTCGGCCCGCCGTACTTTCACGCGGTGTTCGTGCCGCTGATGGCGCCGGCGCTGTTCCTGATGGGCGTCGGGCCGCTCGCGCGCTGGCGCAGCGAGCGCCTGGGCGGCCTGGCGCGGCTGCTGCGCTGGTCCGCGGCGGTCAGCCTGCTCAGCGCGGTGATCGCGCCCTTCGTGCTCGGCCACTGGACGCCGATGATCGGCTTCGGCCTCGCGCTGGGCGTGTGGATCGCCGCGACCGCGGTGCAGGCGCTGCTGCAGCGGCTGCGCGCGAACGCGTCGGCCAGCCTGGCCCGCCGCGTCGCCGCGCAGCCCGGCAGCTTCTGGGGCATGGTGCTCGCGCACTTCGGCGTGGCGGTGTTCGTGTTCGGCGTGACCGTGGTCGGCGGCTTCCAGGTCGAGCAGGACCTGCGCATGGAGCCCGGCAGCCGCACCACGATCGCCGGCTACGACGTGCACTTCGTCGGCGTCACCGACCACCGCGGGCCGAACTACCGCGCGGCGCGCGGCCAGCTCGAGCTGCAGCGCGACGGCCGTACGGTCGCGGTGCTGCACCCGGAGCGGCGCGTGTACACGGTCACCCGGATGCCGATGACCGAGACCGCGATCGACCGCGGCTTCACCCGCGACCTGTACCTGTCGCTGGGCGAGCCGCTGGGCGACGGCGCGTGGAGCGTGCGCGTGTACTACAAGCCGCTGGTCGGCTGGATCTGGGGCGGCGCGGTGCTGATGGCGATCGGCGGCGCGCTCGCCGCCTTCGACCGGCGCTACCGCGTGCCGCGGCG
>CAZKCJ010000177.1:4514-6467 GCA_964550885.1 uncultured Rubrivivax sp.
GCTTCCTCGCGGTCGGGCTGCAGCGCGATCCGAAGATCGTGCCGTCGCCGCTGAGCGACAAGCCGGCGCCGGCCTTCAACCTGCCGCGGCTGCACGAACCCGAGCGCATGCTCGCCAACGCCGACCTGCACGGCAAGGTCTGGCTGCTCAACGTCTGGGCGTCCTGGTGCGTGAGCTGCCGGGTCGAGCACCCGCTGCTGGTCGAGCTCGCCGGCACCGGCACGGTGCCGATCGTCGGCCTGAACTACAAGGACCAGCGCGACGACGCGCTCGCCTGGCTCGCGCAGCGCGGCGACCCCTACGTCGCGTCGCTGGTCGACGCGAAGGGGCTGACCGGCATCGACTTCGGCGTGTACGGCGTGCCCGAGACCTTCGTGATCGACCGCGACGGCGTGATCCGGATGAAGCACGTCGGCCCGGTCACGGCCGAGGTGCTGCGCGACCAGATCCTGCCGCTGGTGAAGAAGCTCAATGGTTGAACGCCTGCTCGCCACGCTGCTGCTGGCGCTCGCCTGCGCGGCGACGCCGGCCCAGCAGGCGCGGCCGCTGGCCGACGACCCGGCGCTGGAGGCGCGGGTGCTGCAGGTGGCCGAGGAACTGCGCTGCCTGGTCTGCCAGAACGAGTCGCTGGCCGCGTCGCAGGCCGACCTCGCGGTCGACCTGCGCGGCCAGATCCGCAGCCAGCTGCGGCAGGGCCGCGACGAGGCGCAGATCATCGACTACATGGTGCAGCGTTACGGCGACTTCGTGCTCTACAAGCCGCCGCTGCGGCCCAGCACCTGGCTGCTGTGGGGCGGGCCCTTCGCGCTGCTGCTGGCCGGGATCGCCGCGCTGGTGCTGACGATCCGGCGGCGCACGCAGCAGGCGCAGCCGCAGCCGCTGTCGGCCGCCGAGCGCGAGCGCGTGCACCAGCTGCTCGACGACGAGGCCGGCGCATGACCGCGGCCGGCTCGACCGCCACCCATCGCGGGCGGCACCGCGCTGCGCGGAGACGCCGCGCGTGACCGCGTTCATCGCCGCCGCCGCCGGGCTGACCCTGGCGGCCATCGCGATCGTGCTGCGCGCGCTGCGGCCGCAGCGCGCGCGCCCGGCCGCCGATGCGGCCCGGGCCAACCGCGACACGCTGGCCGAGCAGTTGCAGCAACTCGACGCCGACCTGGCCGCCGGCGAGCTCGACCCGGCCGCGCACGCGCGCTCGCGCGTCGAGCTGGAGCGCCGGTTGCTCGACGAGGTGCGCGTCGACGCGCCGGCAACACCCGCTGCCGGCCGCGCCACCGGCTGGGTGCTGGCGCTGGTGCTGCCGCTGCTGGCGGTCGGCCTGTATCTGCGGCTGGGCAACCCGGCGGCGCTGGCACCGCCGGCGCCGATCGCCCAGGCGGGCGGCTCGGCGCACGACCTGGAGGCGCTGGTCGACCAGCTCGCCGAGCGCATGGCGCGGCAGCCGCCGGGGCGCATGGAAGACCTCGAAGGCTGGGTGATGCTGGGCCGCAGCTACGCGCTGCTGCAGCGCTACCCGCAGGCCGCGGCCGCCTTCACGCAGGCGCTCAAGCTCGCGCCGGACGACCCACGGCTGCTCGCCGACCAGGCCGAGGTCACCGCGATGCTGCCGGGCGAGAGCGCGCAGGCCGACGCGCTGCGGCTGCTCGAGCGGGCGCTGCGCATCGACCCGGCGCAGCCCAAGGCGCTGGCGCTGGCCGGCAGCGCTGCCTTCGCGCGCCAGGACTACCGCGCGGCGCTCGGCTACTGGGAACGCGCGCGCGCCGGCGCACCGCCCGACAGCGAGTTCGCGCTCGGCCTGGACCGGGCGATCGCCGAGGCGCGCACCCTCGCCAACGCCGGGCCCGCCGGCCCGGCGCGCAGCGCCGCCGCGCCGACGGCACAGGCGCGCGACGGCGCAGCGGCAGGCGGCGCCAACCCGGCCGCGGGCGGCGAGGATGCGCGCGGCGCCGCTGC
>CAZKCJ010000178.1:0-6442 GCA_964550885.1 uncultured Rubrivivax sp.
GCCGATGATCGACGCGCCGCTGGCCGGCACCGTCTGGCACGCGCACGAGCTGGTCTGGGGCTTCGGCATGGCCGCGGTCACCGGCTTCTTGCTGACCTCGATCCCCGAGTTCACGGCCAGCGCCGATTACCCGCCGCGCGACACCGCGGTGCTGGTCACGCTGTGGCTGGCCGCGCGGCTGTTCGGCGTCGCCGGCCTGGCGGTCGCCACTGGCGCCTGGGTCTGGCTGGCCGCCGCCTGCAACCTGGCGCTGGTCGGCTGGCTGGCCGCGCGGATCGTGCCGCGGCTGCTGCGCCAGCCCGAGCACCGCCACCTGAGCTTCGCGCTCGCGGTGCTGACGCTGCTCGCGCTGGAGGCGAGCTTCTGGTTCGAGCTCGCGCGCGGCGGCGACGGGCTGCGCTGGGTCAACGCGCTGCTCGGGGTGATGCTGGCGCTGATCGTGCTGTCGCAAAGCCGCGTGTCGACGCGGTTGCTGCACGGCCTGCTCGACCGCTTCGGCGTGCACGAGCACGACTACCGCGCGCCGCCGCCGCGGCGCGCGCTGGCGATCGTGTGCATCGCGGTGGTCAGCGCAGCCGAGCTGCTGGGCGTGGCTGCACCGACGCTGGGCTGGCTCGCGCTGGCCGCGGCCGCCGCGGTGCTGGCGCTGATGACCGACTGGCACTTCGGCCGTGCACTGGCCAACCGCTGGGTGTGGCCGCTGTACGCGGTGTACCTGTGCATGGTCGGCGGCTTCGTGCTGCTCGGCCTGGCCTGGCTGGGCGCGCCGTGGGCGCCGTCGGCCGGCCGCCACCTGCTGACTGCCGGCGCGATGGGGGTGGCGGTGATGGTGGTGTTCAACATCGCCGGTCGGATCCACGCCGGCCGCCAGCTCGACGACCGGCGCTGGCGGCTCGTGGCGATCGCGCTGGTGCTCGCCGCGGCCGGCGCGCGGCTGGCGGCCGGCATCCCGCAGCTCGGGCTGCTCGGGCCGCTGGCCTGGTGGTGGATCGCGTCGCTGTGCTGGGCCGGCGCCTGGCTGCTGTACGCGGGCTACGCATGGCCGCACCTGGCCGGCGCGCGCACCGACGGCGGCCACGGCTGCGAGGAGGTGCGCGAAGCCGACGCGCCGCCGGCAGTCCCGGCGGTCAGCAGCGGCGCGCGCTGACCCCGTGGCGCGCTGACCCCGTGGCGCGCACGAGCCTGCGCGCGCGGGGTCCGCGTGGTGATGACCGCATGCGGGACGGCGGTGGCCCACGCGTGTGCGCGCGCGGGTCCCGCGGCCGTACCCGCGCATGCTATGCGGCGACCGCACCCGCACCCGCACCCGCACCCGCACCCGCACCCGCACCCGCACCCGCACCTGCACCTGCACCTGCACCTGCACCTGCACCTGCACCTGCACCCGCACACGCGGTTGGGCGACGGCGCCCGCGCGCGCAGCAACCGCATTCGCGCAGGCCGCGCTGCGGCCGCGCCGGCGCAGCGCAGCGCCGCCGGCTGCGTCGGCCGGGCGAGCGCAGCGGTTAAGCTCGCGGCGATGAGACATCGCGGCGTCCAGCTCCAGTACCGCTACGGCGCGTCGGCCCAGGGCGGCGCGGCGATCGACAACCCGCTGTTCGACCTGCTGTCGGCGCTGGCCACCGGCGGCTCGATCCAGCAGGCGGCGGTCGCGCTCGGCGTGTCGTACCGCCACCTGTGGGGCCAGCTGAAGAGCTGGGAGGACACCCTCGGCGAGCCGCTGGTGATCTGGGCCCGCGGCCGCCCGGCGCGGCTGACCGCCTTCGCCGAGCGGCTGCTGTGGGCCGAGCGGCGCGCCCGGGTGCGGATGGCGCCACACATCGAGGCGCTGCGCCACGAGCTGCAGCGGGTGCTCGACGAGGCGCTGGACGGCTCGCGCCAGGTGCTGCGGATGCACGCGAGCCACGACCTGCTGCTGCCGACGCTGCAGACCCTGGCCGCCGCGCAGCAGCGGCTGAACCTGGAGCTGCACTTCGCCGGCAGCCTGCAGGCGCTGCAGGCGCTGGCGCAGGGCCAGTGCGTGGCCGCCGGCTTCCACGTGCCGCGCGAGCTGGAGCGCAGCGACCACTACGCGCAGGTGCTCAAGCCGCTGCTGGTGCCCGGGCGGCACAAGTTGATCGGCTGCATGCGCCGCCGCCAGGGGCTGATGGTCGCGCCGGGCAACCCGCTGCGCATCGGCGGGCTCGCCGACGTGGCCGCGCGCGGCCTGCGGCTGGCCAGCCGCGAGCCGGGCTCGGGCACCCATCTGCTGGCCGAGCAGCTGGCGCGCGCGGCGCGCGTCGACCCGGCGCACCTGCGCGTGGCCACGGTCGAGAACAGCCACCTCGCGGTGGCGACCGCGGTCGCCTCCGGCCTGGCCGACGCGGCGCTGGGCGTCGAGGCCGCGGCGCGCGGCGAAGGGCTGGACTTCGTGCCGCTGGTCGAGGAAGAGTACTTCCTCGTCTGCCTGGCCGACGTGCTCGAGCAGCCGGCGGTGCACGCGCTGCGCGAGGTGCTGGCCTCGCCCGCGTGGCGGCAGACCACCAGCAGCCGCGTCGGCTACGCGCCGAGCCCGGCCGCCGGCCAGGTGCTGTCGCTGACCCGCGCACTGCCCTGGTGGCGCTTCCGCAGCCCACGGCCGGGGCACGGCTGACGGCACGTTGCGCAGCCGCGCGGGCGGCGCACGCGCACCCGCCGCACGGTGGGCGTTGGCACCCTACGGTGCCGCCGCGCGCGCCGCACGCACGCCCCGGCGCCAGCCGCGCCGCGTCAGGCGGTCGCGCGCATCAGCCGCGCCGCCTCAGGCGGTCGCGGCCGTCGGCAGCGTCGGGCTCGCGACCTTGGTGCCGCACACGCCGCCGGCCTCAGCGCCGGCGGGCATCGACGAGCCCTGCTTCTTCTGCAGCAGCGGCACGCCGTTGCGCACCGCGACGATCTCGGCGGCGATCGCCACCGCGATCTCGGCCGGAGATTTCGCGCCCAGGTCCAGCCCGATCGGCCCGTGCAGCCGCTCGATCTGCGCGGCCGACAGGTCGAAGTCGATCAGCCGCTGCTTGCGCCGCGCGGTGTTGCCGCGCGAGCCGAGCGCGCCGATGTAGAAGGCCGGCGACTTCAGCGCCTCGAGCAGCACCAGGTCGTCGAGCTTCGGATCGTGGGTCAGCGCGACCACCGCGCAGTGCGGGTCCAGGTGCATCTGCACCGCGACGTCGTCCGGCATGTCCTTGCGGAAGCTGGTGTTCGGGATGTCCCAGGTCAGGAAGTACTCCTCGCGCGGGTCGCAGCAGGTGACCTCGAAGTCCAGCGCCAGCGCGATCTGCGCGAGCACCCGCGACAGCTGCCCGGCGCCGATCATCAGCAGCCGCCAGCGCGGGCCGAACAGCGCGCGCAGCCGCCGGCCGTCGAACGCGAAGGCCTCGCCGCGCTGCGCGCCCTCGACCTGCACTGCGCCGGTGTCGAGATCGAGGGTGCGCGCGACCAGCTCGTGCCGCGCGGTGCGCGCCAGCACCTCGTCGATCCAGTCGACCGCCAGCAGCGGTTCCTGCACCAGCCGCAGCGTGCCGCCGCAGGGCAGGCCGAAGCGCGCCGCCTCCTCCTTGGTCACGCCGTAGGTGATCAGCGACGGCTTGCCGACGCGCTCGCCGTGGCGCACGCGGTCGATCAGGTCGTCCTCGACGCAGCCGCCCGACACCGAGCCGGCCACCGGCCCGTCGTCGCGCAGGCACAGCAGCGCGCCGGGCGGGCGCGGCGCCGAGCCCCAGGTCTCGATCACCGTGACCAGCCACACCTTGTGGCCTTCGTTGAACCAGTCGCGTGCCTGCGTCAGCACCTGCAGATCCAGACTGTCCATCACGTCCTCCTCGTCGGTCGCCGACCCTGCGCGCCTGCGCGCGCTAGTCGCGCGTCAGCGTCAGGTCATAGCCGCTGCGCTGCCCGGTGACCTTGCCCTGATCGTCCAGCTGCAGCTTCACGGTCGCATTCTTGCAGCCCTGGATCACGTCCGAGAACATCAGGGTGATGTCCAGGCTGTTCGGCGTCACGCGGTCGTGACGCAGCGGCACCTTGCGGCCGAAGCACGGGTTGGCGCGGCTCGACGTAGCCGTCTGCCAGCTGCCGCCGGTGTCGGTGAGCTCGAGCTCGGCGCTGTAGCTCTGCCGTTCGGTCTGCCACTGGGCCTTCCAGTGGCCGATGAAGGCGGCCGGCACCTGTTGGGCCGCAGCAAGCGATGCGGCCGTGGCGAGCGCCAGACCGCAGACGATGACGCGCAGCATCGAAGCCCCCCCCTGCGGACCACCCGCAGCCGGATTGTCCACTGGCCGCGCGCCGGCCAGTGCGCTCGGGCGCTAGCGCCGCAGCCACAGCCACAACAGCACCAGCACCAGCACCGCGACGCCCCACCACAGCGCGCGGTTGCCCCGGGGGGCGTCGGCGGGCAGCGGCGCGTGGTCGGCGTCGACCGGCGCCGCCGCCGGCGCCAGCTGCAGCTCGAAGGCCTTGAAGAAGTCCTCGGTCACCTTGGCCGCGGCGGCGTCGACCAGCCGCGAGCCGATCTGCGCGAGCTTGCCGCCGACCTGTGCGCGCGCGCTGTACTGCAGCCGCGTCTGCGCGCCCTCGGGCAGCAGCACCACGTCGGCCGAACCCTTGCCGAAGCCGGCGACCCCGCCCTGGCCGTCGAAGTCCAGCGTGTAGCTGCGCGGCGCCTGCACGTCGCGCAGCTTCAGGTTGCCCTTGAAGCGCGCGCTGACCGGCCCGACCCGCACCGCCATCACCGCCGCGTAGGCGTCGTCGGCGGTGCGCTCGAGCGACTCGCAGCCCGGAATGCAGGCCTTGAGCACCTGCGGGTCGTTCAGCGCGGCCCAGGTGCGGTCCTGCGGCACCGGGATCAGTCGTTCGCCTTGCAGCTCCATGGCCATTCAGCTCCGGTGGGGGATCGACTCGAAGCGCCGGCGGGCACCGCCGCATCCAACCGCGGCGCCTTGCCGGCGGCGCTCGTGCACATCGCGCCGCAGCCGCCCGGGGTGCCCGGCACGCTGCCGGCGCGCGCGTTCATCGATGCCGATGCTAGTGCAGTGTTCCGCGCCATGCAGCACCTAAAACCGCGCCCCTGCCGCCCTGGCGTCGTTGCAAATCCTCGCGATGCCACTGGGCATCGCTGCGGTTTGCGCCTAGCCAGGACGACAAATCCATCGGTTTTCTCGAGTGCTGCACAGCGTCGAACACTGCCCTAGTGCAGCGGCGCCGCCGGCGGCCGCAGCGGCGCGCGCAGCGCGTTGCCGAGGTCGGCGAGGCTCGCCAGGTTGTGCACCGGCAGGAAGCGGTCCACGTGCGGCAGCAGCGCGCGCACGCCGGCCGCCTTGGCCTCGAAGCCCTGGAAGCGCAGCAGCGGGTTCAGCCACACCACCTGGTGCGCGAGGCGGTGCAGCTGCGCCGCGGCGGCCGCCAGGCCGCCCTGCTCGTCGCGGTCCAGCCCGTCGGTCACCAGCAGCAGCGCCGCGTTGGAGCCGAGCAGCCGGCGCGCCCACACGCGGTTGAACTCCTGCAGCGACGACGCGATCCGGGTGCCGCCCTTCCAGTCCTGCACCTGCTGGTCGGCCAGCCGCAGCGCGACGTCCGGGTCGCGCTCGCGCAGGCAGCGGCTGATGTTGGTCAGCCGCGTGCCGAAGGTCAGCACGCTGACCTTCAGCGCGCGCCGCATCAGCCCGTGCACGTAGTGCAGCATCAGCCGCGAGTAGCGGTCCATCGAGCCGGAGATGTCGAGCAGCACGACCAGCGCCGGCGGCTCCTCGCGCGGCCGCGTGTACTGCGGCTGCAGCGTGTGCGGCTGGCGCGCCATCCGCCGCATAGTCGCGCGCAGGTCGATGCGCGCGGCGCGCGCCAGCCGCGGCGCCGGCTCGTGCCGGCGGCGGCGCACCGGGTCGATCGGCAGCGGCAGCTCCTCGGCCAGGCGCCGCGCCAGCTCGAACTCGGCCGCGGTCATCGTCTCGAAGTCGGCGTGCTGCAGCCGCTCGCGGTCGGAGTGGGTGAAGCGCGCGTCGAACTGCAGCTCCTCCTGCGTCGGCGCCGGCTGCGACAGCTCGCGCCGCGGCGGCAGCAGCGCGTCGGCCAGGCGGTGGGGGCGCGGCGGCTGCACCTTGTCGCCGCGGCCGCTGATCTTCGGCAGCAGCAGGTACATCAGCCGCTCGAGCAGCTTCGGGTCGCGCCAGAAGGTGTCGAAGGCGGCGTCGAACAGCGTCTGCTGCTCGTGGCGCTCGAGCATCACCGCGCTCAGCGCCGCGTGCACGTCGTCGCGCCGATCCAGCCCGACCAGCTCGACCGCGGCCAGCGCCGCCAGCACCCGGTCGGGGCCGACGCTGATGCCGGCCGCGCGCAGCACGCGCGCGAAGTGGACGATGTTGGTCGCGAGCACGCCGCGCGGCGCTTCAGCCTACTTCCGGCAGTTGGACGCGCCCGAGTGGGCCGTGATGCG
>CAZKCJ010000179.1:0-6392 GCA_964550885.1 uncultured Rubrivivax sp.
GCGCTACCTGCAACGCGGCGCGGCCGGCCAGCCGCTGCCGCAGCCGCTGCAGCGCGAGATGGGCCAGCGCCTCGGCGCCGATTTCGGCGGCGTGCGCGTGCACGCCGATCGCGCTGCCGCGGCATCGGCCGCCGGATTGGGCGCACGCGCGTACACGCACGGCCGTGACATCGTGTTCGGCGCCGGCCAGTACGCGCCGGCGTCGGGGGCCGGGCGCGGCCTGCTCGCGCACGAGCTGACCCACGTCGTGCAGCAGCAGCGTGCCAGCGGCGGCGCGGTGCAGCGCAGCGTCGCCGACGGCGGCGCACGCAAGGTGCCGGCCGGCGGCGACGCCGCCGAGCGCGAGGCGCAGTCCAACGCGGCCAAGGTGCAGACCCCGACGGCGCCGCTGAGCGCGCGCGAGGTACCGCAGCAGCCGGTGCAGGCGGACCTGGCCGACGACGCCAGCGCGATCGGCGGCGCTCTCTCCGACGCCGGCAGCGCGGTGGCCGGTGTGGCGGGCGACGCCGCCGAAGCGGTGGCCGGCGCGGTCGGCGATGTCGCGATGGCGCTGGTGCGCGAGGTCGCGCCGCAGCTGGAGCCGATCATCCGCCAGGGCCCGTTCGAGTGGCTGAAGGAGCGGGTGGCCGAAGCCTTCGACGGCATCGCCGGTGCGCTGAACTCGCTCGACCCGAGCGGCACGCTGACGCTGCTGCTCGAGCTGTTCACCGGCCTGGTGTCGCGCGCGGCCGGCATCGTCGCCGCGCTCGCGTCGGGCGACTGCCAGCCGCTGCTCGATGCGATCGGCCAGTTGAAGGACTTCGTCACCGAGGTTGCCGGCGCGGCGTGGGACAAGCTGACCGAGTTCCTCGCACCGATCGGCCAGTTCTTCAGCGACCTGTGGGCCGGCTACGGCGCGCCGGCAGTCGAGTGGCTGCAGCAGTTTGCCGGCGGCGTGTGGGACCGCGTGCAGCAGTTCGGTACCGACCTGTGGACCTGGACGAAGCCGATCCGCGATGCGGTCGGCGACGCCTGGGGCTGGGTCAAGAAGCAGTTGTTCGGTCCGGACGATGCGGCCAGCGGCGACAGCTCGGGCGGCATCGTCGGCTGGGTTACCACCAAGGCCGGCGAGGCCTGGGACTGGGTGAAGGAGCAGACGCGTCCGGTGTGGCAGCCGATCGCCAACGCCGCCGAGCGCATCGCCGAGCTGCTGCCGCCGCCGTTCCTGCGCGACCTGGGGCAGCAGGCGCAGGCGCTGTCGGCGCAGCTGCAGACATCGGCCAACGCGATGGCAGGCGGCGACGCGGTGGCCGAGAACCGCGACACGCTGGCCGCCGTGCTGCCGGGCGTCCAGCGCATCGTCGGTGCGGTGCGCGGCGTCATCGTGCGTGCCGGCGCGTGGCTGGGCGACAAGGTCGGCGCGGTTGGGGCCACCGTCACCGGGTTGATGAGCCAGCTGCGATCGGTTTCGCTGCTGTCGGCGCTGGCCTCCGCGCTGGGCTGGCTGGAGAGTGCCGCGAACCGCCTCGTCGGCTGGGTGCAAGGCGGCGTTGGCGCGCTGTTCGAGCGGGTGCTCGGCGCGTTTGATGCGCTGTCGCCGTTCATCGAAGCCGCCGCCGGTGTCGTGCGCCGGCTGATCGGCGTGGTCGGTAACCTGCTGCGGCTGCCGCAGCTGGTGCTGAGCACGGTGTGGGAGGCGATCCCCTGCTGCATCCGCGAGCCGATCAAGAACTTCGTGATCCAGCAGATCCTCGGCCGCATCCCGGTGTTCGGGCAGTTCTTCACCGACCCGAGCCTGTGGCCGCGGGTGCAGGCCACCGCGCTGCGCATCCTGCGTCAGGTGTTCGTCGACGGCGACATCCCCGGCGCGGCGTGGACCTTCTTCCGCTCGATCCTCAGCGTGCTCGGTCTGCCGCCGCAGCTGGTGGTGCAGGTGCTGGCCAAGGCCGCGGCGGCGTTCGGCGACATCCTGGGCAACCCGGTGGGCTTCCTGCTCAACCTGCTCGGTGCGGTGCGCGCCGGGTTCGGGCGCTTCTTCGACAACATCCTGACGCATCTGCTCAATGGCGTCACCGGCTGGCTGATGGGCCACGTGCGCGACGCCGGGATCACGCCGCCGCGCGACTTCTCGCTGCGCTCGATCCTCGGCTTCGTGCTCGACGTGCTCGGCGTCACCGCCGAGCGCATCTGGGCCAAGCTCGAACGCCGGCTCGACCCGGCGGTGGTGCGGCGGCTGCGCCAGATGCTGGCCGTGGCCACCGGGGTGTGGCGCTTCGTCACGATCCTGGTCGAGCAGGGCCCCGCGGGGCTGTGGGAGGAGCTCCAGGGCCAGCTCGGCAACCTGTGGGACACGCTGCTCAACGGCGTCATCGGCTGGATCACCGAACGCGTGATCAACCGCGCGGTGCGCTGGCTGATGAGCCTGCTCGACGTGAGCGGCGTGATGCCGGTGATCAACACGCTGATCGCGGTCTACAACGCGATCGAGAGCTTCGTCCAGTACCTGCGGCAGATGCTGGAGATCGTCTCGCGCGTGCTCGACGGCATCCTCGGCATCGCGCGTGGCGCGATCGACGCTGCGGCCGGCTTCCTGGAAGGCGCGCTCGCGAACTCGCTGCCGGTGGCGATCGGCTTTCTCGCCAACCAGTTCGGCCTGGGCCGCATGTCCGAGAAGATCCGCGAGCTGGTCGAGACGGTGCAGGGCGTGGTCGACCGCGCGCTGGACTGGCTGATCGACCGCGCGATCCGGCTCGGGCAGGCGCTGATCGACCTGGCGCGGCGCGGCGCCGCGGCGGTGGGTTCGGCGGTGCGCAGCGTTTTGAGCTGGCTCGGCTTGCGCGTCGGCTTCACGGCTGCCAACGGACAGGGCCATGCGCTGTACTTCCGCGGCGAAGGTGCGGCGGCGGTGCTGACGGTGGAATCCGACCCGCAGCCGTTTCGCGCCTGGCTCGACTCGCTGCCGAGCACCGCCAGCGCGGCCGACCGCGCCGAGGCGCGCAGGTTGTTCGAGGAGATCCAGCGCCTGCAGCGCGTCTCGCCGCCGGCGCCGTCGCCGGCCGGCGCCGCGGCCGCACCATCACCCGACGACCCGAACGTGCGCATTCCGGCGTTGATGAACGAGCTGAGCGTCGTCGCCGCGCGGCTGATGCCCGCGGACGGCATCGCACCGTCGTCCCCGCCGGTGTACGGCAGCCTGCGCCACGGCTTCGGCACCACCGCCAGCGTGGCGACGCTGACGCAGCGCTTCACCCCCGGCAGCGAACCGGGCGGCAGCGCCGAGGGCGGGTTGTGGGAGGACCTGCGCATGCGCCTGGGCCGTGCCGGCGGCAGCAGCTACTACGTGCGCGGGCACCTGATCAACCACCACCTCGGCGGCTCGGGCGAAACCTGGGCCAACCTGACACCGCTGACGCAGGCCGCCAACAACCGCGGCATCGCGTCGATGTACCGCAGCTTCGAGCGGCCGGTGAAGCAAGCGGTGCTGGACGACCACCGCACCGTGCGCGACTTCCAGGTCCACGCAGTCGAGGGCCAGCCGGCACGCGGCGGCGACCTGAGTGCGATCGACCGGGAGCTCGACGCGGCGCAAGCCGGCCGGCCGCGGCAGACGAACCGCACGCCGGCGACGCTGCGCACGATCCGCCGCGTGGTCGAGGCCGAGCAGTACATCCCGGCCTCGTTGAGCCTGCGCGCGCAGGTGCTGGCCGCCGACGGGAGCGCCAACCCGGTGGCCGCGCCGGTGGCCAACACCATCGACACCGACTGGAAACGCTACGAAGTGAGAGCCGCATGAACCCTACCACCCTGCCCCTTGGGCAACCGCCCGCCGATTCGGCAATGCCGCAGCCGCCCGCACTTGAACGCGCGCTGGCCGAGCCCTTCGCCTTTGCGCTGCTGCAGTGGCCGCTGCTGCTGGCGGTGCTGCACCTCGATCGCGGCGGCGGCTGGTGGCTGGCGCTGCGCGTGGCCTGCGGCCTGCTGCTCGCGCTGGCGCTGCTCGCGGCCTATGCCCGCGGCCTCGGCTTCGGCAACGCGATGACCGCCGCGGCCGGCTGCGTTGCCGGTGCGTGGTGGTCGTGGCCGACGGGCTGGGCGGTTGCCTGGCTGGCGCTGCTCGCGCTGCTGCTGCTCGCCGCGCAGACGGCGCTGCTGCGGCGGCTGCTGGAGCCAGGCGAAGCACCGTCCGGCGCCGAGCGGCGGGCGACACCCGAGCCCGCAGCGCGCCGCGGCGCCGCGTTCACCCCGCCGTAGGCTCGCCGCACGCGGTGGTGCGGGCCGGCGCCGGCGCCGCAGCACGCTGCGGGCCGCGCGCGCGTCGGTTGGCGAGTCGATCCTCGGCAAGCGGTGCAGCGCGAACAAGGAGGGCCGAATGCCCAAGCGCACGATCTTCCTCGCGTCGTCGGCCGAGCTGAAGGCCGATCTTCACCAAGGTCGGCCCGTACACGCGCGAGGAATTCGAGACCGCGGTGGCAGGCTTCGAGGCTGGCGCCGGCCCGCATGTCTACACCTACTTCCGCAACGACAGCGTGCTGACCGGGGAGCTGGGCGACGGCACCCGCTCGCTGCTGGACTTCAAGGCGCGGCTGAAGGAACTGAAGCACTACGTCACGCTGTACCGCAACACCGAGGATCTGCTCTACCAGTTCAGCCGCCAGCTCGAGCGGCTGTACGGTGGCGATGGCACCGACCAGCTGCCGATCAGCGCCTCGATGCCGCAGTTCATGGTCGGCGAGATCGCGTTGCAGCTGGGCTACCGGCAGCTGTACGCCGACACCGCGCTCGCCGCCGCGGCAGCCGCACGGATGAAGGCTGCCGTCGAGCTGGCCACCAAGGAGGTGCGCGACGCGCTGTTCGGCATGGCCGCGCAGCTTCGGCACGACACCTGGGACGCCGACAAGAGCCGGATGGAGCGCACGATCGCGGTGTTCGACGCGCTCGCCGCGAGCGAGCGCCGCTGGCATGCGCCCCACGGCCAGCTGGGCTACGCGCTGGCGGACAAGCGCAAGCCCGAGTGGCAGCCTGCGCTCGATGCGCTGGACGTGGCGGTGGGCCTGCGCGGCGATGCGGTGCGTGAAGGCCTGTACCACCACTACTGCCGTGCGCGCTGCCTGGTCAGGCTGGACCCGGCCTTCCCGACCCGACAGGCCGCGAGCCCGAACACCCGCGAGGCCGTGGTCGACGCGCTGAAGCAGGCCCGTCGCGACATCGGCGGCTGCTGGGACGAGCTCCTCGAGCAGCCCGATTCGGCGGACCTGCGCGCCTGGCTGCTCGCCAACGGCTCTCCGCGGCTGCGCTGAAGCCCGCCGGCGCGCGGGCGGTCGACACGGCTCGCGCGGGCCCTGCGGGCGTGACGAGCAGGCGCGCGGTGGGTGCCCGAGCGCATCGGCTATGCTGCCGCGTCCTGACTGACGACTGCAACCGATGACCCTGCGCGCCGCGATCGCCGCGTCGGTCGCCTACGACACCATCATGGTGTTCGAAGGCCAGTTCACCGACCACATCCTTCCCGACCAGATCCACAAGATCAACCTGTCGTTCCTGTCGCCGCGGATGCGCCGCGAGTACGGCGGCTGCGCCGGCAACATCGCCTACAACTACCGGCTGGTCGGCGGCGAGCCGGTGCCGATCGGCATGGTCGGCGACGACTTCGCGCCCTACCTCGAGCACTTCAGGGGCAGCGGCATCGACACGAGCTGCCTGGTGGCGGCGCCGGACAGCTACACCGCGCAGTGCTTCATCGTCACCGACCTGCACAACAACCAGCTGGCGGGCTTTCACCCGGGGGCGATGGGCCGCTCGGCGCAGATCCCGGTGGCGCAGGCGGGCGCGGTCGCCTGCGGGCTGGTCGGGCCTGACGCGAAGGACGCGATGCAGGCACACACCCGGCAGATGGCCGCCGCCGGCATCCCGTTCGTGCTGGACCCGGGCCAGAACATCCCGCTGTTCAGCGGGCCGGAGCTGCTCGAGCTGATCGACTGCGCGCCGGTGCTGGTGTGCAACGACTACGAGGCCGAGCTGGTGGCCGACAAGACCGGGCTCGCGCTCGCGCAGCTCGCGCAGCGCGTGGACACGCTGATCGTCACCCGCGGCGGCGAGGGCTCGACGGTGTACCAGCGCGGCGACGCGCAGGCGATCGCGCCGGTGCCGGCCGCCCCGATCAAGGACCCGACCGGCTGCGGCGACGCCTACCGGGCCGGGCTGCTGCTGGCGCTGGCGCGCGGGCGGCCGCTGCTCGAGGGCGCGCAGCTGGGCAGCGTGCTCGGTTCGATCAAGATCGCGGTGCAGGGTTGCCAGAACCACCAGCCGACGCTGGCCGAGATCCGCGCCGGCTACGAAGCGCACTACGGCGCCTGGCCGTTCTAGTGCAGTGTTCCACGCTATGCAGCACATAAAACCGCGCCTTTGCCGCCCTG
>CAZKCJ010000180.1:0-6374 GCA_964550885.1 uncultured Rubrivivax sp.
AAGCGCACCCAGATGTCGGCCTGGATGTACTCCATCATGTGGCCGATGTGGAACGGCGCGTTCGCGTAGGGCAGCGCGGTGGTGACGAAGAGCTTGCGGGTCATGGCGGGTGGTGCGTCCCCGGCGCGCGGGTGCAGCGGCCGGGGCCGCGATTGTAGGGAGGCGGCCGTCGCGGCCTGCCCCGCATCCGGGCCGGCGCGCGCGGGCCGCGCCGTCGTCGGGCGGCCGTGGAGCGCGCGGCGCGCTGCGCACCCCCGCGGGGGCGCAGCGGCCGGTCGCACGCGGCACGGCCGACGCAGGCTGCGCCAAGTCAAGGAAGCGCGTCGATCCGCGCGAACCCTAAGGCCGATCCCGAAAAGAAGCATAAAGAATCGGCGTCGTGTTCTTTTCCGTCAACGAACCGGAGATCTCCGATGAATCACTGGCGTACCCTGGTTCCGATTGCCGCGGCCGTGCTGGCCGGCGGCGCGCAGGCGCAGGACGCGCTGCTCGGGCGCAACCTGGCGGCGACCTGCGCGAACTGCCACGGCACCAACGGCTACGCGCGCGCGCGCATGAAGCCGCTGGCCGGCATGCCCGCCGGCGACCTGGTCGCGGCGATGGCCGACTTCCGCAGCGGTGCGGCCCGCTCGATGGTGATGGGCCAGATCGCCAAGGGCTACAGCGACGAGCAGATCCGCCTGATCGCCGCCTACTTCGCCGCGCAGCCGGCACGCAAGTGAGGGAGACGCTCATGACCCAAGGCTACCCCCTGCATCGCCGGCAACTGCTGGGCGCCGGCGCGGCGATCGCGCTGACCACGCTGGCCGGCTGCGCCGGCCCCGGCACCCCAAGCGCCCGCGGGCGCGTGGTGGTCGTCGGCGGCGGCTTCGGCGGCGCCACCGCCGCGCACTACCTGAAGCTGTGGGGCGGCGACGGCGTCGAGGTGACGCTGGTCGAGCGCCAGGCCGAGTTCGTCTCCTGCCCGATCAGCAACCTGGTGCTCGGCGGCTTCCAGACGATGGCCGCGATCACCCACCGCTACGACGGCCTGCGCGCGCTCGGCGTGAACGTGCTGCAGGCGCAGGTGCTCGCGATCGACGCGACCGCCCGCAGCGTGCAGCTGGCCGATCGCCGCGCGCTCGCTTACGACCGGCTGGTGCTGTCGCCCGGCATCGACTTCATGACCGACCAGATCGGCGGGCTGCAGGCGGCGCTCGAGCGCGGCCAGGTCTTCCACGCGTGGAAGGCAGGCCCGCAGACCGCGGGGCTGCGTCGCCAGCTCGAGGCGATGCCTGACGGCGGCGTGTTCGCGATGTTCATCCCGAAGTCGCCGTACCGCTGCCCGCCCGGGCCCTACGAGCGCGCCTGCGTGGTCGCCAGCTACCTGAAGGCCAACAAGCCGCGCGCCAAGGTGCTGGTCTGCGACGCCAACGCCGAGATCACCTCGAAGAAGGGCCTGTTCGAGGCCGCGTTCCGCCAGCTGTACGCCGGCATCATCGAGTACCGACCGAACGCCGAGCTCAAGGAGCTCGCCGGCGGCGTCGCGCGCACCGACTTCGACGACATCAAGGCCGACGTGCTCAACCCGATCCCGCCGCAGCGCGGCGGCGACCTGGCGCGCGTGGCCGGGCTGCTGAACGTGAACGCGCGCTGGGCCGGGGTCCACTGGCTGACGCTGGAGTCGACCGCGGCGCCCGGCATCCACGTGCTCGGCGACACCACCTTCTCGGCGCCGGGGATGCCCAAGTCGGGCCACATGGCGAACCAGCAGGCGAAGGTGGCGGCGGCGGCGATCCTGCAGCTGCTCGCGGGCCAGCCGGTCAACCCGGCGCCGGTGGTGGCGAACACCTGCTACAGCTTCGTCAGCCCGACCGAGGCGGTGCACGTGGCCTCGGTGCACCAGTTCGACCCGGCCGAGAAGACCTTCAAGCCGGTGCCCGGCGCGGGCGGGGTGTCGGCGGCCATCAATCAGATCGAGGCCCGGCAGGCGATGGGCTGGGCGCAGAACATCTGGGCGGACACGCTGGCGCTGGCCTGAGGCGCGCGGCCCGCGTGCGCGTCGCTGCGGTAGGGGCGGCCGCAGCCGGTGCCGGAGGCGATCGCCGCCGGTGCCGGCCCGGCGCGCCGGCGGCTGACCGCCGTCGGCCACCTGCGCGGCAGCGCAGGCGCGTCGTGGCCGCGGATGATGCGCGCGCCGCGGCTGCGGCCGGCACGAAGCGAAGCGCAGGCCGGTGAAGCTGCGCGCGCTCAGCTTCGACCTCGACGGCACGCTCGTCGACACGGTTGGCGAGATCGCGGTGGCGGCCAACGCCACGCTCGCGTCGGTCGGGCTCGCGCCGCGGCCCGAGGCCGAAATCCGCGGCCTGATCGGCGACGGCATGCAGGTGCTGATGCAGCGGCTGCTCGCGCTCGCGCGCGCGCAGCCGCACGCGGCCGCGCTGCCGCCCGACGCCGAGCTGGTCGCGCGCTTCGGCCGCCACTACGAGCCGCTGCTGGGCAGCGCCAGCGCGCCGTACCCGGGCGCGCACGCGGCGCTGGCCGCGCTGCGCGCGCACGGCCTGCGGCTGGCCTGCGTGACCAACAAGGAGCTGCGCTTTGCGCGCCGGCTGCTCGAGCGCCACCGGTTCGACGCGGCGTTCGAGCTGGTCGTCGGCGGCGATTCGCTGCCGCAGCGCAAGCCGCACGCGGCGGTGCTGCGCCACGTGGCCGCGGGCCTGGGCGTGCCGCCGGCGGCGCTGGCCCACGTCGGCGATTCGGCGGTCGACGTCGTCGCCGCGCGCGCCGCCGGGGTGCGCGCGTGGGCGGTGCCCTACGGCTACAACGCCGGCCGGCCGATTGCCGACGCGCAGCCCGACGCGATCTTCGCCGACCTGGCCGCCGTCGCACGGGCGGCGATCGCGGCCGCAAAGGCGCCGGGCGGCTGAGCCGGCGGCAGCGGCGTTGCGCCGCCCAGCCGGCCGCGGCGCGTGCTGCCGCTGGCCGACGCGTCGCGGCGATCAGGTGACCGTGGCCTCGTCGCTGCGCCGCTCGCCGCGATCGTCGACCCAGCTGACGACCAGCCGGTCGCCGGGCTTCGCGCCCTTCAGCGTGAACTGCAGGAACGGGTTCTTCGACACCGACGGGCCGAACTTCGCGGCCAGCACGCTGCGGCCGTTGTGCTGCACGTCGACCTCGTGGATGAACCACGCCGGTACCGGCTTGCCGGCCGCGTCCTTGCGCAGGCCGTTCTCCATCACGTGGCTCATCAGGATGCGCACGGTCGCGGTGTCGCCGCTGACCTGCGCGCGGATGCGGGTGGCTTCGGCCATGCTTGGCTCGCTCGGGTTGGCGGGTGCGCGTCAGCCGCAGCCGCTGAGCGTCACGCGGATGTCCTTGACCGCGTACAGCACGCGCCCGTCGCCGAGGAAGGCGACCGCGTAGACGTTGGACGACTCGCCCATCTTCAGCCGCGTGCTCAGGTTGACCGGGACCACACCGGCGCCCAGCTCGAACACCGCGGCCAGCGTGAACGGGTTGCGCTCGACCAGCAGCGCCAGCCGCTGCACGCCGGGCAGGCTCGAGCCGAAGCTCAGCTGCACCGCGGCGCCGTCCTCGGCGATGTCGGGGCCGGTCAGCGTGACCTCCTTGCTGGCGCTGGGGGCGGCGCCGCCCAGCGCCTTGACGACCTCGCCCAGGCCCTTGGCCTCGAACGCCGCCTTCGGCCAGGCGGCGCGCGCCGCCGGCGGCAGCAGCCCGAAGCCCGCCAGCGCGGCGGCCAGCGCCGCGCTGCGCGCCACGCACTCGCGGCGATCCAGCATGCCTTGGCTCCTCCTGCAGCGGCGGGCACCGATGTGCGCCCACGGCCGCGACGATCCCGCAACGGCGCCGCCCCGCCGGGCGCCACGATCGTGCCGCGGCCGCGGCCCGGGGCGTACTACCCGGAAGGGCTATCCGGGATCCCCCGTCGCGGGAGTAGACGTCGACCGCGCGCAGCGACGCTAATTGCCCCTGTATCCACGCGCGTGCGCTGCGCGTCCGAGGAGCTGCATGAACTACGACAAGGAGTTCGACGCATCCGGGCTGTCGTGCCCGCTGCCGATCGTCAAGACCAAGAAGTCGCTCGCCGACATGGCGCCCGGCCAGGTGCTGCGCGTGCTCACCACCGACCCGGGTTCGATCGCCGACATGAGCGCGTTCGCCGAGCAGACCGGCCACCAGCTGCTGTCGTCCGCGCAGGAAGGCGGCAAGTACGTGTTCATGATCCGCAAGAGCTGAGGCCATGGCTGCGAAGAAGATGGCGATCATCGCCAGCAAGGGTGCGCTGGACATGGCCTACCCGCCGCTGATCCTGTCGTCCACCGCGGCCGCGCTGGGCTGGGAGGTGCAGGTCTTCTTCACCTTCTACGGGCTGCAGCTGCTGCGCAAGGACCTGTCGGGGATCGCGATCAGCCCGTTGGCCAACCCGGCGATGCCGATGCCGATGCCGATGCCGGTGATCGTGTCGGCGCTGCCGGGGATGGAGGCGATGGCGACCTCGATGATGAAGGCCAAGATGAAGAAGAAGGGCGTGGCCTCGCTCGAGGAGCTACGCAGCCTGTGCCTGGAGGCCGAGGTCAAGTTCATCGCCTGCCAGATGACGCTGGACCTGTTCGACTTCGACAAGAGCGACTTCATCGACGGCATCGAGTTCGGCGGCGCGGCGACCTTCCTGCAGTTCGCCGGCGAGACCGACGTGTGTCTGTTCATCTGATCGCCCGCAGCGCCGCGTGCGGCCCGGCCGGCGCCGCGGCTGCAGCCGCCGGCACCTGCACGACCGCGGCGCGCCGGTGGCGCTGCGCGTGGGCGCAGCGCCCACCGCGCTGAGCGCGGCGCAACACCGGCGGTGGACGCGAACCCGGCGCAGCTGGCGACGCTGGTGGTCGGCGCCGGTTTCGTGATCGCGCTGGCCTTCGGCTACGTCGCGGCCTCGGCCAACTTCTGCACGATGGGCGCATTGGCCGACATCGTCAATCTCGGCCACTGGGGCCGGATGCGGATGTGGCTGCTGGCGGTGGCGGTGGCGATCGCCGGCACCACGCTGCTGTCGCTGGCCGGGCTGGTCGACCTGTCGCGCTCGGTCGCGCAGCGGCCCAACCTGCCGTGGCTGTCGCTGCTGGTCGGCGGCGCGCTGTTCGGCGTGGGCATGACGCTGGCCGGCGGCTGCCCGAACAAGAACCTGCTGCGCGTGGGCGGCGGCAGCCTGCGCGCGCTGGTGGTGCTGAGCTTCGTCGCAATCGCGTCGGCGATGACGCTCAAGGGCCTGTTCGGCCACTGGCGCGCGCGCTGGCTCGACCCGCAGCGCATCGACCTGGGCGAGCTCGGCTGGCCCGACCAGGGGCTGGGCAGCGCGCTCGCGCGGCTGACCGGACTCGCACCGAAGGCGGCGCTCGCGGTCGCGGCCACGCTGGTGGTGCTTGCGCTGCTCGCCTTCGCTTTCGCCGACCGGCGCTTTCGCGCGAACCGCCGGCAGGTCGCGGCCGGCGCGCTGCTCGGGCTGCTGGTGGTCGCCGGCTGGTACGTGACCGGCCACCTGGGCTTCGGCGAGAACCCCGAGACGCTGGAGTTCACCTCCTTCGGCACCAACTCGCGCAGCCTGGAGTCGCTGAGCTTCGTCGCGCCGCTGGCCTACACGCTGGAGCTGCTGACGCTGTGGACCGACGCGTCGCTGCGCCCGACCTTCGGCGTGGCCGCGGTCGTCGGCGTGGTCGCCGGCTCGCTGCTGCACGCGCTGGTGCACCGGCAGTTTCGCTGGGAGGGCTTCGCGTCGGTGCAGGACCTGCGCACGCAGCTGGGCGGCGCGGTGCTGATGGGCTTCGGCGGCGTCACCGCGCTGGGCTGCTCGATCGGGCAGGGGCTGTCGGGGGTGTCGACGCTGGCGCTGGGGTCGTTCGTCGCGGTCGGCGCGATCGTCGCCGGGTCGGTGGCGACGCTGCACTGGATCGTCTGGCGCACCGAGCGCGAGGATTGAGACCGGCCGGCGCGGCGCGCAGCCGAGCGCGCTGCCGGCAGCGCGCGCCGGCAGCCGCCGCGCGCCGGCTTCGGGCAAGATCGGCGGCTGCAGGAGGATCCGCTTGAGCCCGCCCACCGCCGCCCGCGACCAGCCCGCGCTGCAGCCGATCGCTGCGTTCGCGCGCGAGCGGCTGGCGATCCCCGAGGCGGCGCTGATCCCCTACGGCCGCCACGCGGCGAAGATCGACCTGGGCTGGCTGCGCAGCCTCGCCGATCGCCCCGACGGCCGGCTGGTGCTGGTCACCGCGATCACCCCGACGCCGGCCGGCGAGGGCAAGACCACGGTGGTCATTGGCCTGGGCGACGCGCTCAACCGCAGCGGCAAGCGTGCGGTGATCGCGCTGCGCGAGCCGTCGCCCGGGGCG
>CAZKCJ010000181.1:0-6359 GCA_964550885.1 uncultured Rubrivivax sp.
GAGCGACAGACCGCCGCCGCCGCTGAACGACACCGCCTCGCGCAGCTCGACCCCGGCATCGACCGCCAGGCTCGCGCCAGCCGCGAAGCGCAGGCTCGCCTCGCCGTTGGCGCCGGCGATCGCGCGCGCGGCGCGCAGGTCGCCGCCGAGCGCGGCGACGCCGGCGGCACCGCCGCCGCCGAGCGCGGCCGGCACCTCGAACGCGCTCGGGCTGGCCGCGCCGCGCGGGTTCGGCCGCTCCAGCGCAGTGAACTCGCCCGGCTGCTCCTTCAGGCTCATCGCCACCTGCGCGCGCAGCGGCACGCCGTCGGCGGAGAAGAAGTCCAGCGTCTCGCGGTACGACTCGGCGATGCCGGCGAAGGTGAAGGTGCCCCACTGGAAGGTCACCAGCGGCGGCGTGAAGGCGGCCCCCGCGTTGCTGCTGCTGCCGCCCGGTGCGCCGCCGCCCGAGCCGCCGTCCTGCGGCGCGCGCACCGCGGCGCGCAGCGGCCGCGTCTTCACGCGCACGTCCTCGCCGCTGGCGCTGGTGTCGAACAGCAGGTCCAGCCCCATCTTCGCGCTCGACTGCGTCGACACCTGGTTGGTGCCGCCGGCCTCGCCCTGCTGGTTCACGCTGTTGGTGATCTCCACCTGCAGCGAGGTCGGGTTGAACTGCACCGGAATGGTCTGCCCGGAGATCACGACTTCGGCCTTGGCCAGTTGCACCGCGCTCATACCGCGTGCTCCAGCCCCTCGTGCACCACGTGCAGCTCCTCGACGCCGACATCGGCGGCGCGGGCGTTGAGGTCGGCGAACTTGAACTTCACCGGCAGCGCGCGGCGCAGCGTCCAGCGCATCACCGGCGCGCCGTCGCTGCCGAACATCTGCACGTCCGCGCGCAGCCGCGCAGCGAAGCTGCCGCTGCCCATCAGCTCGAACCACCACCACAGGTCACGCGCGCGCGTGATGCCGCGCTTGAAGACCACGGTGGCAAAGCTCACCGGCCCCGGGCGCTGGTGCGCGCCCCAGTGCAGCCCGCCTTCGCGGATCGCGCGCGGCTCCATCGTCGCCTCCAGACCGGTGACTTCGGAGAACGCGCCCTTGCACAGCAGCACGTCCTCGCTGCCGGCGCCGCCGTCGACCGGGTCGCGCGCGAACGCGACGTGGAAGTTGAAGACGCCGAGCGGCGCCCGGGTCGCGGCATCGGGTTCGCCGATCACGGCTGTGTCTCCAGCACCGCGTCGGCGGGCTCGAGGCCGATGCGGCCGTCCTTGGCCAGCGCCAGCGCGACGCGGATGCGTTCGATCGACAACTGCGGCTGGAAGCTGAGCAGCACGACGACGCGGCCGTGGTCGAGGTCGACCTGGCTCATCGTGCCGCGGTCGCACTGCAGGTCGAAGGCCTCGGCGGCGGTGGCGCCGCGCAGCGCGCCGATCTGCCACCAGCGTGTCAGCAGCTCCTCGAAGCGGCTGCGCACGCGCGTCCACAGCGCCTCGCCCGACGGCTCGAACACCAGCGTCTCGCCGAGCTCGCGCGCGCTGCGCAGCAGCTGGCCGATCAACCGCACCACGCCCGCCGGCTGCCAGCCGCGCTGCGCGCTGCGGCTCACGTCCGACAGCAGCCGCACGCCGTTCGGCGTCGGCGCGAACAGCGACAGCTGCGACCCGAGCGCTTCGTGTTCGCGCCCCGGCGGCGGCGTGCGCAAGTGCTCGTCGCGCGGCTGCGGCAGCACCGCCAGCACGCCGGCCGGCGCGCTGCCGGCCACCGTGCGCGCCGCGCCTTGCGCCAACACGCCAGCGGCGATCAGGCCGGCGAGCGCGCCGTCGCCGGGCACCAGGCCAGCGGGCGTGCGACTGGCGCGCAGCGGCTGCAGCCACGGCGCGGCGATCTGCACCATGCTCGACTGCAGGAGGCCGGTGCGCAGCCGCCCGACATCGCGCAGGCTGTGCGCAGCGCGCGCATCGGCCGCAGCCAGCGGCAGCGCCAGCAGCAGCATCAGGTCGCGCCGCCGCCGCGCGAGGCGGTCGCGCAGCTCGCGCGCAGTGTCGTTCCACGCGGCGAAGCTGTCGTCGCCCAGGCGCGGCGCGGCGATGCGGCGCACGCCGCTGGGCGGCTCGGGCGCCGCTTGGCTAGCCGCGCATTCGACGAAGACCTCGGGCACCGCCGGGGCTTGCGGCTCGTCGCCGGGCACCGGCCGGCGCGGATCGCCGAACAGATCCGGCAGATCGGGCACGAGCACGAAGCTCAGGTCGTCAAGCGCCCACGCGTGCTCAATGCCGCGCCACGATTCGCGCATCCAGCCCGAGGCACCGGCCAGCGGCAGCAGTTGCCGCCGCGCCGCCGCGCGGTCGGCGCCGTCGATCTGCGGCTCGACCGGCCAGGGGTCGCCCAGGCGCACTACGTAGGCCTTGCGGCCGCCGTTGGCGAAGAAGTCGCGCACCGCGAGGCCGAGGTAGTCATCGGCGCGTTCGGCCGCGCCTGGCGCCACCGGCCGCGCATGCCAGTCGAACAGCGCATCGAACACGGCCCAGGTGTCGATCGGCACCGGCACGTCGCGCAGCGCGTCGTCGGCGCGGTAGCGCCGCTCGGCCAGCCAGGCGGCGATCGGCGGCGGCAGCGGCGTGCCGGCGCGGCGCGTCGTCCAGCCGACGAACAGCGCGATGTCGGCGCGCGCCGGATGCGCACGCTCCACCGGCGCTGCCGTATCGAAGCTCAGGCCGAACATGGGGGCGTTCGCGACCGCAGGCTCAGACCGCCTCGACCTCGAGGCCCTCGGCGCTGAGCACCAGCTCTTCCATCGCCACGTCGCCGCCGCCCTTGGCCGCCAGCGTCGGGCCGGTGTACTTCATCGGGATCACGTTGCGCAGCATCCAGGTCTGCACCGGGTTGCGCGCTTCGTCCAGCAGCGTGATCGACACGTCCTTCTGGCCGCCCACGCCGTTGCTGCGCACGTCGCGGATCCACTGCCAGACCGAGTCGGAGTTGATGACGCCGCGCTTGAGCGTCACGTCGCCGACCTTGTGCACACCCGGCACCTTGCGCACGTGGTTCTCCTTGTCGTTGCCGTAGCGGTACTCGGCCACCGTGATCTCCGAGCCGATGCCCGAGACGTCGGAGAAGCCGCCGAAGGCCTCCGCGCCGGCGAAGTTGACGATGAAGTTGAAGGCACCGTAGGGAACCTGTCTGGCCATGGATGTCCTCCAGGAGTTTTGAGGCGCCGCTAGCGCGCCAGCGGTTGGGTGTCACCGGCGCGTCGAGCAACCGCCGCGGATCCGGCTTTGCCGGTCCGCAGGCGGGCCTTGCAGGCCGCGCCGGGGCTCGCGCCTCGGCCGCGCGGCAGGCGTCGAAGGTCCACCGGACCTTCAACGTCCGGCCTCGCCCCCCTCGAGGGGGCGGCCGAAGGCCGTAGGGGGTGGGCCATATCAATCGCGCGCGTCCGCGGTCTTCTGGCCGATGCGGAAGATCACGAACTCGGCGGGTTTGAGCGCGGCGACGCCGATCAGGCAGACCAGGCGGCCGTTGTCCAGATCGTTCTGCGTCATCGTCGAGCGGTCGCAGCGCACGAAGTACGCCTCCTCGGCCTTCGCGCCGAGCAGCGCGCCGTTGCGCCACTCGTTGTAGAGGAACGAGGCGATCGTCTCGCGCACGTTCGCCCACAGCCGCTCGCCGTTGGGCTCGAACACCGCCCACTGGGTGCTGCGGTCGATCGACGCTTCCAGGTAGTTGAAGTAGCGGCGCACGTTCACGTACTTCCACTCCGGGTCGCTGCTGGCGGTGCGCGCGCCCCAGACGCGATAGCCGCGCCCGGGGAAGAAGCGCAGGCAGTTCACGCCCAGCGGGTTCAGCACCTCCTGCTCGCCGAAGCTGACCTCGCGCTCGAAGCGCAGCGCGCTGCGCACCACCTCGTTGGCCGGCGCCTTGTGCACGCCGCGCTCGATGTCGTTGCGCGCGTAGATGCCGCAGACGAAGCCCGAGGGCGGCAGCGCGATCTCGCGCGGGATGTCGTCGCGCCCGGGCCGCGCGTTCGGGTTGGCGATCACCACCCACGGGTAGTACAGCGCCGCGTACTTGCTGTCGATGGTCGCGCGCGCGTCGCGGGCGGCACCGGCGTTCAGGCCGGTGTCGGTGTCGAGCACGGCGATCCGGTACATGCGCCGGCCTTCGGCATGGCTGATCAGCGCGTTGCGGATCGCGTCGCGCGAGGCGAACGCGCTGGACCCGGGCGCGGCGACGATCGCGATGTCGTCGAGCTTGCCCAGCGCCGCGAACGCCGGCGCGTAGGCGGCTTCGGTCGGCACCGCGCCGTCGTCGCCGCCGGTCAGCGCGAAGGAGCCGCGGCGGCCGTTGCGGCGCAGCTCGGCCGTCGCCGCGGCGTTGCCGGCAACCTCGTTCTGCGCGTCGGGGAACAGCGCGTCCAGCAGCTGGCGGGCGTTGACCGCGCTGCCCAGCTGCAGCGCGTACAGGTTCTCGATCTGGTCGGCGCGCCGGTTCGGCGCTTCGGCCATCACCGCGCCGACGAAGCGCGGGTGCGTGCGGTCGCAGCCGAGGTCGTCGATCGCCAGGCCGACGCCGTCGGCGTCGGTGGTGATCACCGCCAGCGTGATCAGCGAGGCGTTGGCCAGCGCCGCTGCAGTCGCTGGCGCAGCGTCGGGAGCGATGGCGCCGTCATCGGCCATTGCGAACCATTGGCCGTTGCGCTTGAGCAGGTAGCTGAACGGCCCGACGCCGGTGCGCGCCAGCGAGCCCGGCGGCGCGCTTTGTAGCACGCGCTCGGGTGCCGGCGCGACGATCTCGCGCGTCTGGATGCCGCGCAGGTTCGGCGCCTCGGTGGTCGGTTCGGCGCCGTTGCCGCAGCGCCCCGGGAAGCGCGCGACGAAGCGGATGCGGTTGGCGTCGCTTTCCGCCGGCAGTCCGGCGCCGACGCGCAGATCGGCGCTGCGCGCGGTGCCGGCGTTGGCATCGCCGTTGCGCAGGTACACGCGCGCGACGTACAGCCGCGAGCCGCCCTCGTTGAAGTATGCGCGCACCGCGTGCGCGAGGAAGTTGATGTCGCTCGGCACGGTGCCCGGCGCCAGCTGCAGGTTCGCGTAGCCGCCGTAGATGCGCTCGAAGTCGGCGTAGCTGCTCAGGATCTCGGGCAGGTGCTCGGCGTCGGCCAGCGGGCCCTTGCGCGTCGGGCCGGCGAAGGCGGTGGTGCTGGTGCCGACGCCTTCGATCGACTTGGCGCGAAACGAGGTCTCTTCGACGTAGACGCCTGGGGCGAGGTATTCGGGCACGGTGCTTCTCCTTCAGGGAAGATCGAGCGCGAGCGACTCGGTGCGCCCGCTGGACACGTTGCGTGCGACGGTGACGCGCACCACGCCGGCGGCCTGCGCCAGCGCGTCGGGGTCGACCGGCTGGTCGGCCGGCGCCGCGGCATCGAAGCTGACGACCAGCTCGGCCGCGATCTCGCGCTGCACGACGACGACGCCGGCACCGACGTTCAGCAGCGGCAGCCCGGCGGCGGCGACCAGCGCTTCGCCACGCGCGTCGCTCAGGCCGCGGCCGAGCGGCGCCCCGTCGGCGGCGCGGCGCAGCCGCAATGCGGCGCTGGCCGCCGGCCGGCCAGCGCGGCGCAGGCTCACGCGCAGCACCGCCCAGGTCGGCTGCAGCTTCGCGGCCGGGCTCGGGTCGAGCACGATGTCGATCGGCGTGAAGCGCGGCGCATCGCGGCCCGCGGGCTCGGGCGAGCGCGGCAGCGCGAGCGCAAAGCGCCGCGGCAGGTAGCGCTGCAGCGGATCGGCCACGGTGCCGGCAAGGGCCACCGGCGCCACTGCGGGCAGCGGGTCGAACGCGGCTTCGTAGGCGGCGAACTCGGCGCGCCGTTCGGGCGGCGCATCGATCTGCATGGCGACGAACAGGCCCGAGGCGTTGCGCTGCCAGTGCACGCCGGGCGTGCGCAGCTCGAGCGGCCCGGCCACCAGCCGCTGGGTCGCGGCGTCGACGAAGCGCAGCGCGCACCAGATGCGGCGCACGTCGGCTTCGATCACCAGCGGCGTCATCCCAGCACCCTGGCGCCCACGGTGCGCGCCGCCGCGCGGCGGCGCGCGCGCCTCGGGCCGCAGCGGGGTCGGCTCACAGCGGCCTCGCGTAGTCGAAGCGCCGCGCCAGCACCGGCATCGCGTCGTCCTCTTCGAGGTCGATCGACACCACCCGCGCGACGTAGGGCACGCTGATCCGGTAGGCGGGCGTGATCGCCTCCCACAGGCGCTCGGGGGTGGTGCGGATGTAGATCTCGAAGATCTTCTCCATCGTGCTCTCCATTCGGTGCTTGAGGTCGCTGAGGCCGGCGGCCCAGGGTTCGGCGAACTTGTCGACCCATCGGTCGTGGACGAGTCGGA
>CAZKCJ010000182.1:0-6309 GCA_964550885.1 uncultured Rubrivivax sp.
GCGCCGCCCGCCCCGGTCGCCGGCCCGGGCGGGCCGCCGGCCTTGCCGGCCTAAAGTTCGCGCGCGCGCGGCCGAAACGCCAGGGGCGACCCCCCAACCACCATGGCCACCATTACCTCCCTGGGTATCGGCAGCGGGCTGGACATCGAAAGCCTGATCGGCAAGCTCGTCGCGGTCGAGCGCAGCCCGATCGCCGCGCTGCAGAAGGAGCAGAGCTCGCTGCAGACCCGGCTGTCGACCTACGGCAAGCTGCAGTCGGCGATGTCGTCGCTGCGCGACGCCGCCGCCACGCTGTCGCGCGCCGCCACCTGGCAGGCCACCACCGGCGTCAGCGCCGACCCGGTCGCGGTCGGCGTGAGCACCGGCGCCGCCACGCTACCCGGTAGCTACGCGGTACAGGTGCAACAGTTGGCGTCGGCGCAGGCCAACGCCACCGGGGTGTACACGTCCGCGGATGCGCTGGTCGGCGAAGGCACGCTGCACATCGAACTGGGCAGCTGGAGCGCTGACGGCAGCAGCTTCACGCCCAAGGCCGGCGCCAGCGTGCTCGACATCGACGTCGGGCCGCCGGCGCAGTCGCTCGCGCAGCTGCGCGACAAGATCAACGCGTCGAACTGCGGCGTGGTCGCGTCGGTGCTGACCGACGCCGCCGGCGCGCGGCTGGTGCTGCGCTCGGCCACGATGGGAGCGGCCAACGGCTTTCGCGTCGGCGTGACCGATACCGACGGCAACAACTCCGACGGCCTCGGCCTGTCGGCGCTGGCCTACGACTCGTCCGCCGGCGTGCTGACGATGGCCCGCGCGCTGGCCGCGGCGAACGCGGCGGCAACCCTCAACGGCCTGGCCGTTTCGTCGGCGTCGAACACGCTGAGCGACGTGGTCGACGGGCTGACGCTGACCCTCGGCAAGGTCACGGCGGCGCCGGTGCAGGTCGACGCGCGGGCCGACACTGCCTCGATGCGCAAGGCGATCGACGGCTTCGTCGGCGCCTACAACGAGCTGAACAAGCTGATCGCCGAGCAGACCAAGTACGACGCCGCGAGCAAGACCGCAGGCACGCTGCAGGGCGACAGCGCAGCGATCGCGATCCGCGCCGAGATGCGCAAGCTGGTCGGCGCGAGCAGCGGGGCGTCGACGAGCTTCGGCCGCCTGGCCGACGTCGGCTTCGACGTGGGCACCGACGGCTCGATCAAGCTCGACGAGACCAAGCTCGCCAACGGCCTGGCCAACCTGCCCGAGCTGCGCAAGCTGTTCGCCAACGACGACCTGCTGGACGACGCCAACGACGGCATCGCGACCCGGATGCGCGGCCTAGCCGACCGCTTCCTCGGCGTGGACGGCAGCATCAGCACGCGCCAGGAAGGGCTGCGCCAGCGGATCGACCGCAACCAGGACCGGCAGGAGCAGCTCGAGGACCGGATCGCGATGGTCGAGAAGCGGCTGCGCGCGCAGTACAGCGCGCTCGACCGGCAGATGGCGACGCTGACCAGCCTGTCCGGCTACGTGTCGCAGCAGATGCAGATGCTCACGCGCCGCAGCGAGTCCTGAAGCGATCGGCTCGGGCTGGCCACGAGCTCGTCGAACGGCGCCTGAAGGCGCCGTTTTCGTTGTGCCTGATCGACGCCGCGCACGGCTCAAGTCGGCGCCGGCGCGAACCGATATGCACCCATACGTCAACAGCAGCTGCCGCCGATGCTCGCCACCCTGCCCCCACCCACCCGCACGCTGCAGGCGTCGGCTGCCGCCTACCGCCAGGTGGGCGTGACCAGCGGCGTCGGCAGCGCGACGCCGCACCGGCTGGTGCTGATGCTGCTGGACGGCTTCGACGAGGTGCTGGTGCAGGCCGCCGGCGCGCTGCAGGCCGGCAACGTGCCGCGCAAGTGCCAGGCGCTGGAGCGCGCGCTGCGCATCGTCGACGAAGGCCTGACGGCCAGCCTGAACCTCGCCGACGGCGGCGCGCTGGCGACCCGGCTGCGCGAGCTGTACGGCTACGTCAGCCTGCGGCTGCTGCACGCCAACCTGCACAACGACGCGGACGCGATCGCCGAGTGCCGCCAGCTGCTGCACCCGGTGCGCGAAGCCTGGGCGGCGATCGCGCCGCAGGCCGCGGCTGCCGGCGGAGCCGCGCGATGAGCGGCCGACTGCCGCTGGACGAGGCGACGGCGGCGCCGTCGGCGCTGAGCTTCTACGAGGCGATCGAGCAGGCGAGCGCCGAGATGCTGGCCGCCGCGCGCCACGGCGACTGGGACCGCGTGGTGCGGCTCGAGGGCGCCTGCGTGCTGCTGATCAGCCGGCTCAAGCAGGCGGCGCGCGAGCAGCCGCTCAGCGGCGACGAGACGCGGCTGAAGTCGCGGATCATGCAGCGCATCCTGCTCAACGACGCCGAGGTGCGCCACCTGGCCGAGCCCTGGCTGCCGGCGCTCGAGCAGCTGGTGCACGGCAAGCGCACGACGCTGCACTGAGCGCCGCATCGGGGCTGCGCGTGCTGCCGGACCGCCTGCCTGTGCCGCCCGCCGCTGCCGGCGCGGCGGCTGCGTGCAGCCTGCCCGCCTGCGCCGCAGCCGCCGGCGCGAGCGGCCACCGCGCTGCAGCCGAGCCCGAACCCGACTTCCGCGTCGACGATGCGGCCGAGGTGCTGCACTGGCTGACGCGGCTGCGCGACCAGGGCACCGAGCTCAGCCTGGTGGGGCCGCTGGGCGATGCGCTGACGACCCGGATCTGGTCGATCGACGCCGCGCACCGCGAGCTCGGCCTGGCCGCCGACCACGCGACGCCGGCGCTGCCGCGGCTGGTCCAGGGCGACGAGGTGACCGCGATCGGGCACCTGGACCAAGTGCGGCTGCAGTTCGAGTTGGGCCAGCTGCTGCTGGTGCGCGGCGAGCGCCACCAGGCGCTGCGCGCGCGGCTGCCGCAGCGGCTGTGGCGCTTCCAGCGCCGTGCCTGCTATCGGCTGCCGCTGGCCGAGCGCAGCGCGCCGCGGTTGCAGCTGCGCCACCCGGCGCTGCCGCACATGCAGCTGGCGCTGCGCGTGGTCGACCTCAGCGCCGGCGGCTGCGCGCTGGCGCTGCCGGCCGATCTGCCCGAGCTGCAGCCGGGGTCGATGCTGCACGGCGCGCGGCTGACGCTGGACGAAGCCACCGCCTTCGACCTGAGCCTGCGGCTGCAGCACCTGAGCTCGCTCGACGGCGATGGCGCGCTGCGGCTGGGCTGCGCGTTCGCCGGCCTGGACGACGCCGCGCAGCGCGCGCTGCAGCGCTTCATCGACCGCGCGCAGCAGCGTCGCCGCGTGCTCGGCGGCAGCTGACGATGGCTGGCCGGCAGCTGGCGATGCGGCGCGCGGCGCGCGGCTTCACGCTGGTCGAGATCACGGTCGTGCTCGCCCTGGCGGCGCTGCTCGCCACCCTCGCCTGGCCGACGCTGCGCGAGCCGCTGCTGCGCGCACGCCGCGCCGACGCGGTGGCCGCGCTGACCCGCATCCAGCTCGCCCAGGAGTCGTACCGCGCGCAGCACGGGCTGTACGCCGCCAGCCTGGACGCGCTGCGCGGCGCGTCGGCCGCGCGCAGCCCGGGCGGGCTGTACGACCTGGAGCTGCGCGCGGGCGGTGCCGAGCAGTACGCGGTGCGTGCGCTGCCGCGCGCCGGCAGTGCGGTCGACGGCGATGCGCGCTGCCCGGTGATCAGCCTGGTGGTCGACGCCGGCCGCGCGCGGCACGCGCCCGACGCGCGCTGCTGGAACCGCTAATGCGCGCGCGCGCCGCTGCCCGGCCACGCGCAACGCGCGGCTTCACGCTGGTCGAGCTGATGGCCACGCTGGCGCTGAGCGCGATCGTGGTGCTGCTCGCAGTGCCGTCGTTCGCGCAGGCGGTGGCGCGGCACCGGCTGCAGGCGGCGGCCGAGCAGCTCGCGCTGGACCTGGCCGAAGCGCGGCAGCAGGCGGCGCAGCGCGGCACCGTGCTGCACCTGAGCTTCAACGGCGGCGCGCAGTGGTGCTACGCGCTGGCGGCCGCGCCCGGCTGCGACTGCCGCACGGATTCGGCCTGCAGCCTGAAGACCGTCGCCAGCCGCGACTACCCCGGCGTGCAGCTGCTGCAGGCCGAGGACGCGCGGATCGAGCCGCGGCCCGGCGCCAGCAGCGGCGGCTCGGCGCTGCTGCAGGGCGCTGCCGGGCAGGCGCTGCGGGTCACGCTCGGCCCGCTCGGCCGCGCGCGCGTCTGTGCGCCGGCCGGGCCCAGCGGCAACTATCCCGGCTGCTGAAGGCCGACCGCGGCGGCCGGCTGCGGCTCGTCGCGCAGCGCCGGATCGGGCAGCGCGACCGGCCCCTCGATCCGGTCGCGGCCCAGCCGCTTCGCGCGGTACAGCTGCTGGTCGGCCGCGGCGTACAGCCGCTCGGCGTCGGTCGCGCCGGCCGCGACCACCGCGATCCCGCCCGACACGGTCACCTGCAGCTCGCCGCCGCCGGGCAGCTGCATCCGCGTCAGCGCGACCACCGCGCGCACCTGCTCGGCCAGCCGCACCGCGCCGGCGGGGTCGGTGTCGGGCAGCAGCAACGCGAACTCCTCGCCGCCGACCCGCCCGAACACGTCGGAGCGGCGCAGGCGCGAGCGCACCGCGGTGGTCACCCCGGCCAGCACCAGGTCGCCGATCCGGTGCCCGTGGCTGTCGTTCACCGCCTTGAAGTGGTCGACGTCGAGCAGCACCAGCGCCAGCGGCGTGGCGTCGCGGCGCGCGCGCTGCAGCGCGTGCTCGAGCAGCGTCTCGAAGCTGCTGCGGTTCACGCAGCCGGTCAGGCCGTCGTGGGTGGCGAGCTGCTCCATCTTCTGCGCGACCCGCTGGAAGCTCGACAGCACGAAGCCGAAGCCGGCCCCGAGCACCGCGAGGAAGCTGACCAGGAAGGTCAGCCCCTGGCCCAGGCTCATCTGCAGGATCCGGGTGTACTGCTCCGGGTAGAACCACGCGTGCACCGCGCGCAGCGCCAGCGCGACGCAGGCCAGCCCGAGCGTGAACGCAACCGTGCGCAGCGACGCCTCGGCGTGCCAGCCGTGGCGGGCGATCACCGCGATCGACGGCAGCAGCAGCGCCACGTACACCAGCGACACCGCGCTGCTGCGCAGCCCCAGCGGCCAGTTCAGCATCAGCAGCACCGCGAGCAGCCCCGCGCCGAGCAGGCCCCAGCCCCAGCGCGGCAGCGGCGCGTCGAGCAAGAAGCGGTACAGCGCGCGGGTGTAGGTCGCCAGCCCGCACAGCACCAGCGCGTTCGCGCTGAACACCGCCAGCGCCGGCGGCAGCAGCGGCCGGATTCCGAACAGCACGAAGCCGCCGAGCAGCAGCCAGGTCCCGGTGGCCCAGATCCCCAGCTCCACCTGCCGCAGCAGCGCGCGACCCGCAAAGCCCAGCTCCAGCGCCAGCAGCAGGAAGCCCATCAGCAGCGCGACCAGCAGGGTCGGCGGATCGAGGTTCACGTCGGCGCAGGGGTCGCAGGCTGGGAGCGCGCCACGCTATCACGCGCGCGCGCGGGCCAGCGCGCCACCCGCGGCACGCAGCGGCATTCCTGCGCACGCTGGCGCCGGGCGCGCAAGCGCACGGCCCGGCCGCGCCGACGCGCCGGCGCCCGGGTCGACGCTGCTCGCCGCCGGCTCATTCGAGGACGGCGTCACGTCGCACCGGCCCGGGGGCGGACCGCGCGACGCCGCCAGGCTCGGGTGCGGACGGCGCGACGCCGCCAGGCTCAGGTGCGGACGGCGCGACGCCGTCCGGTGCAGCAGCGCACGCTGCACCCGCCGCAGGGGTGCCCAGGGTGGCCCGCTGGGGCCGATCGGGCGGCGGCGCGCCTACAGCGTGCGGATGTTCGCCGCCTGCAGGCCCTTCGGCCCCTCGCGGACTTCGAACTGCACCCGCTGGCTCTCGCGCAGCGTCTTGAAGCCGTCGCCGGTCTTGATCTCGCTGAAGTGGGCGAACAGATCCTTGCCGCCGCCTTCGGGCGTGATGAAGCCGTAGCCTTTACCGTCGTCGAACCACTTGACGGTACCGGTCTGGGAGGCGTTGTCCATGAATGCAGATCCTGAAGGGATGTTGATGACGAGGAGGCAGTGGAGCGTCCCTACGCGGGCAGCGGATGCCCGCGCATGCGTAGACGTTCGGGAGCAGTCGCACGGGGCCTGGCGAGCGGGCATGCCCGGGTTGCGGCAGCCGCGCCATCGAGGACAGGAACTGACCTTGCGGGCGCGGCGTCGTACATGGCTGCAGCGGCATTGTAGGCACGCGCGGCACCCGGCCGCCGGCGGTGCCGGCGTCGCCGCCACGCCGGTGTGCG
>CAZKCJ010000183.1:0-655 GCA_964550885.1 uncultured Rubrivivax sp.
GGTCCGGGGTCAGCACCGGCCAGCGCGCGAGCAGCTCGGCGGCCAGCGCCGGCTCGGTCGCGCCCAGGCCCCGCGCCAGGTCGGCGCGCTGCGGCGGGTGGCGCTCGATCGCCAGGTAGTGCAGCCGCGCGGGCCGCCGCGGGTCGTCGCGCCAGGCCGCCCAGGTCTGCACGAAGTTGTGGCCGAGGCCGAAGCCGGTCTCGAGGATCGCGAAGTCGCTGCGGCCGGCCCAGCGCTGCGGCAGTTCGTTGCCGGCCAGGAACACGTGCTGCGCCTGGCCGGGCGCGCCGGCGCGGCTGTGGTACAGGTCGCCGTAGTCGGGGGCGACCGGCGCGGCCGGGTCGCTGAAGTCGATCCGCGCCGGTGTGATCGGCGCCCAGCTCATGCGCTCGCCCTTGGTGGCACCCGCGTCGCGGCAGGCAGTCGGACGCAGCGCGACGCGCTCGAGCCGCGCGGCGCAGCGCCGGCTCAGACCCGCTTGCGGTACTCGTGGGTGCGGGTGTCGATCTCGATGCGGTCGCCGGTCTCGACGAACAGCGGCACCTGGATCTCCACGCCGGTGGCCAGCTTGGCCGGCTTCAGCACCTTGCCCGAGGTGTCGCCCTTGACCGCCGGCTCGGTGTAGGTGACCTCGCGCACCACGGTGATCGGCAGC
>CAZKCJ010000183.1:665-6281 GCA_964550885.1 uncultured Rubrivivax sp.
GCATCTGGTCCTCGAGGTACTGGATCGCGTCACCCATGTTCTCGGCCTCAACCTCGAACTGGTTGTAGTCGGCGTCCATGAACGCGTACATCGGGTCGGCGAAGTACGAGTAGGTGCACTCCTTCTTCTCGAGCACGATCTGGTCCATCTTGTCGTCGGCCTTGAAGACGACTTCGGTGCCCGAGTTGTTCAGCAGGTTCTTCAGCTTCATGCGCACGGTGGCCGAGTTGCGGCCGCCGCGGTTGTATTCGGTCTTGAGCACGACCATCGGGCTCTTGCCCTGCATGATCACGTTGCCGGCCCGGATCTCCTGAGCGATTTTCATGGCGGGTGGTCCTGGAATGCTGCGCCGCTGCGCCGGCGCGCTGCGGCGCCGGGGTGCGGGCTCGGGGATGGCGATGAGGGCTGCCGGCGCGGCACCCGCGTGCCGGGTGCGGGCGGCCCCCGCGTGGAGCCGCGGATTTTAGCGGCTGCCCTCGCGGCTGCCGCCGCCGGCCGGGCCGGCGTGGGCAGCGACGAAGGCCAGCAGCCGCGTGACCAGGTCCGGCTCGCACCAGCGCGCCTGCGCGAAGCGCTGCGCGTGCTCGCGCCAGGCCGCGGGGTCCGGCAGAGCCCCCGGCGGCGGCCCGGCGCCGGCCCACGCGCGCCACAGCGCGCCCAGCTGCGCCTGCAGCGGCGGCGGCGCGTCGCCCAGGTAGCGCGCGAGGAACGCGTCGAGCTTGGCCCGGCGGGCGTCGTCGGCCTGCGGGTACGGCTGCCACACGAACGGGCGGCCGGCCCAGATCGCGCGCACCAGCGAGTCCTCGCCGCGCACGAAGTTCAGCGCGCAGGCCCACAGCAGGCGGTCGAACTGCGGCTGCTCGAGCCACGGCAGCTCGATGCAGCGCACGCTGCCCAGCAGCGCCGCCGCGCGCACCAGCCGCTGTGCCGGCCCCGGCGTCAGCAGCAGCAGCGTCGGCTGCGCGGCCAGCAGCGGCAGCAGCGCGGGAAGCGGTGCGTCGTCGTAGCAGAACAGGCTGGCGCAGCGCTCGCCCGGACGCGGTGCCCAGCCGCGCGCCTGCAGCCAGGCCGCGGCGTCGAAGTCACGCTGCGCCGCTGCGAGCGCCGGCTCGCGCAGCAGCCCGCCGGCGTCGAAGCCGGGGAAGTAGAACCACTTGAGCAGTCCGGCACCGGGGCCGCCGGCCTGCGGCGACGGCAGCCCGTGGCTGCGCTGCACCCAGTCCTCGGCGCTCAGGTACTCGAGGTTGATCCACACCGGCGGCGGCTGCGCCGCGGCCATGCGGGCGACGAAGGCGGCCGGCGGGTCGCAGCCGAAGGCCTCGACGACGACCTCGCCCGGCGCGGGGATCGGCGTCGAAGCGCGCCAACGCACCAGGGTCACGCCGGCCGCGCCCGCCGGCGCCATCCACGCCAGCGCCGACGGGTCGTCGACCCACAGGCGCACCTGCTCGCCGCGCGCGCCCAGGTCGGCCGCCAGGCGCCAGCACACGCCGAGGTCGCCGTAGTTGTCGATCACCCGGCAAAACACATCCCAGCGCATCGCGCCGATTATCGAAGCGAGAATCGACGGCGATGGCCGCCCCGCGCGAATCCAGCTCCGTGAACGCTGCGCAGCGCGTCGGCGCGGGCGCTGCCGCGGCCGGCGTCGCCGCTGACGCAGCGCACGCTGCGACGCACGGCGCGGCGCACGGCGCAGCGCACGACGCGAAGGGCGGCGCGACACGCGAAGTGATCGGTGACCCCGCGCACGGCCCCGCACCTGCACCGGCGGGCGCAGGGGGCGCGGCTGACGCCGCACCGCCGCAGGCCGACCGCGACGCGCTGCGCGCACGGCTGCTGGCCGAGATCGCGGCGCTGCCCGGGCTGCCCGGCGTCTACCGCTACTACGACGCCGCCGGGCAGGTGCTGTACGTCGGCAAGGCGCGCAGCCTGAGGAAGCGCGTCGCCAGCTACTTCCACAAGGATCACGGCGGCACGCGCATCGGGCTGATGGTCGCGCGCATCGCGCGGCTCGAGACCACGGTGGTGCGCACCGAGGCCGAGGCGCTGCTGCTCGAGAACAACCTGATCAAGGCGCTGGCGCCGCGCTTCAACATCCTGTTCCGTGACGACAAGAGCTACCCGTACCTGAAGCTCGGCGGCCCGCCCGGCGCGGCGCCGGCGACGCAGGCGGCGCGCTTCCCGCGCGTGTCGTACTACCGCGGCAGTGTCGACCGCCGCCACCGCTACTTCGGCCCGTACCCGGGCGCGTGGGCGGTCAAGGAGACGATCCAGCTGATCCAGAAGGTGTTCCGGCTGCGCACCTGCGAGGACACGGTGTTCGCGAACCGCTCGCGCCCGTGCCTGCTGTACCAGATCCGCCGCTGCACCGCACCCTGCGTCGGCTACATCAGCGAAGCCGACTACGCGCGCGACGTGCGCGACGCCGAGCGCTTCCTGCTCGGCGACGCGCAGGGCGTGATCGACGAGCTGACGCGGCGGATGAACGCCTGCGCCGACGCGCTGGACTACGAGCACGCGGCCGAGTGGCGCGACCGCATCGGCGCGCTGTCGCGCGTGCTGCACCAGCAGGCGGTGGACGCGAGCAGCCTGTCGGGCGGCGAGCCCGACGTCGACATCCTCGCGGTGCGCGTGGCCGGCGGGCGCGCCTGCGTGAACCTGGCGATGGTGCGCGGCAGCCGCCACCTGGGCGACCGCGCGTTCTTCCCGACCCACGCGGCCGATGCGGGTGGCGTCGACGAAGGCGAGGTCGAGGCGGTCGAACCGGTTGCCGTCGACGCCGCCACCGGCGCTGGCGTCAACGCGGACGGCGCCGCCGGCGCGTACAACGCGGCCGACGCAGTCGACGCGATCGCGCAGCGCGTGCTCGAGGCTTTCCTCGCGCAGCACTACCTGGGCCAGCCGGTGCCGCCGGCGCTGGTGCTCAGCCACCCGGTGAGCGCGGGCCTGCTGGACGCGCTGTCGCAGCAGGCCGGGCAGAAGGTGCGCGCGCAGCATCAGCCGCGCGGCCAGCGGCGGATCTGGCTGGACATGGCCGACAAGGGCGCGGCGCTGGCGCTGGCGCGGCTGCTGGCCGAGGAGGGCTCGCAGCGTCAGCGCACCGGCGCGCTGGCCGACGCACTCGAACTCGACGTCGAGGACCTGGACCGGCTGCGCATCGAATGCTTCGACGTGAGCCACACCGGCGGCGAGGCGACGCAGGCCTCGTGCGTGGTCTACGAAGGCCACCGGCTGCGCGCGGCCGAGTACCGCCGCTACAACATCGACGACGTGACCCCGGGCGACGACTACGCGGCGATGCGGCAGGTGCTGACGCGGCGCTACGCCAAGCTGGCCGAGGCGGTGCAGGCGGGCGCCGGCAGCGGGCCGCGGCTGCCCGACGTGGTGCTGATCGACGGCGGCCGCGGCCAGGTCGGGGTCGCGCGTGCAGTGTTCGCCGAGCTCGGGCTGGATGCGTCGCTGATCGTCGGCGTCGAGAAGGGCGAGGGCCGCAAGGTGGGGCTGGAGGAACTGGTGTTCGCCGACGGCCGGCCCAAGCTCGCGCTCGCGCCCGACTCGGCGGCGCTGATGCTGGTCGCGCAGATCCGCGACGAAGCGCACCGCTTCGCGATCACCGGCATGCGTGCACGCCGCGCACGGGTGCGCACCGGCGGCAGCCGGCTGGAGGAGGTCGCCGGCGTCGGGCCGAAGAAGCGCGCCGCGCTGCTGCAGCGCTTCGGCGGCGTGCGCGGTGTCGCGCAGGCCAGCGTCGACGAGCTCGCCGGCGTCGACGGCATCTCGCGCGCGCTCGCCGACGCGATCTACCGCGCGCTGCACTGACGGCGCCGGATCGGCCTGAAGGCCCCGGATCGGCCGCGCGGGCCTGCAGGCACAATGCCGCGATGTTCCTGACCGTGCCGACGCTGCTGACCTGGGGTCGGATCGTCGCGATCCCGCTGATCGTCGGCGTGTTCTACCTGCCGCTGGAGCTGCCGGCGCGCAACCTGGTCGCGACGCTGCTGTTCATCGTCTGCGCGCTGACCGACTGGCTCGACGGCTGGCTGGCGCGGCGGCTGGGCCAGACCTCGGCCTTCGGTGCCTTCCTGGACCCGGTGGCCGACAAGTTCCTGGTCTGCGCGGCGCTGCTGATCCTGCTGCAGCTGGACCGCGTGAACGCACTGGTCGCGCTGATCATCATCGGCCGCGAGATCGCGATCTCGGCGCTGCGCGAGTGGATGGCGCACATCGGCGCGGCGCGCAGCGTCGCGGTCAGCATGCTGGGCAAGCTGAAGACCGCGGTGCAGATGGTCGCGATTCCGTTCCTGCTGTACGACGGCGCGCTGTTCGGGCGGATCGACACCCGGATCTGGGGCACCGCGCTGATCTACCTGGCGTGCGTGCTGACGATCTGGTCGATGGTGTACTACCTGCGCAAGGCACTGCCGGAGATCCGCGCCAAGGTGCGCTGAGCCGGCCCCGCCGCGACCAACGCGATGAACGCCACCGCACGGCGCACCGCCGCCTACGTCGCGCTGATGCCCGGCGTGTTCGTGCTGCTGTGGAGCAGCGGCTTCGTGGTCGCGCGGCTGGGCATGCCGCACGCGCCGCCGCTGAGCTTCCTGGCGCTGCGCTTCGCGCTGTCGGTGCTGGTGTTCGCGGTCTGGGTCGCCTGGTCGGGCGCGAAGTTCCCGACCGACCGGGGGCAGTGGGCGCACCTGGCGGTGGTCGGCATGCTGCTGCAGGCGGGCTACCTCGGCGGCATCTGGGCGGCGGTCAAGCTCGGGATGGGGGCCGGCACCTCGGCGCTGATCGCCGGCCTGCAGCCGGTGCTGACCGCGCTGTGGGTCGCGTGGGGCAGCCGCACGCCGCAGCGGGTGGCGCCGCGCCAGTGGCTGGGGCTGGTGCTCGGCTTCGGCGGGCTGCTGCTGGTGGTCTACGACAAGCTGGGCATCGGCGAGATCACGCCGCTGAACCTGCTGATCTGCGTGGGCGCGCTGCTCGCGATCACCGTGGGCACGCTGTACCAGAAGCGCTGGGTTCGCCCCTGCGACGTGCGCACCGCGAACCTGGTGCAGCTGTGCGCGGCGTTCGCGGTGATGCTGCCGCTGTCGCTGTTCGAGACCGAGCCGATCCGCCCGGCGCCCGAGCTGATCATCGCGATGGTCTGGTCGGTGATCGCGCTGACGCTGGGCGCCAGCTCGCTGCTGTACCTGCTGATCCAGCGCGGTGCGGCGACCCACGTGGCCAGCCTGATGTACCTGGTGCCGCCATGCACCGCGCTGCTGGCCTGGCTGCTGTTCGACGAGCCGCTGACCGTGGTGGTGCTGCTGGGCCTGGGTGCGACCGCAGTCGGGGTCGCGCTGGTGGTGAGGGTGCCGATGGCCGCGCCGGCAGACCGGCCGCCTGCGCGCTGACGCGGGGGCGGTGCACGCACGGATCGGTGCGAGCGTGCCGGCGCGCGCGGTGACCCGCGCGTGCGTGCACGCGGTGATCCCCGGGCGCACGTGCACGCGGTGATGCCCGGCGTGCGCGCGCACGCGGCGATGCCCGATGCGCGCGTGCACGCGGCGATGCCCGATGCGCGCGTGCACGCGCGCGGGATCCTCCTAGAATGCCCGCTCGGCCTTGACACTGCGC
>CAZKCJ010000184.1:0-6280 GCA_964550885.1 uncultured Rubrivivax sp.
CAATCGCTGTGGGATCAAGGACTTACGTCTTCGGCAGGCTCAAAGTTCGGTCTAGGCAAGCGTTGCGCTCTTGCCTTCCCCGGATCCGAGGGGGAACCCCGCGGATGCGGGATGCGTGGCGGTTACCGTTACCGTTGATGCGTGACGCAACGCACGCGCGTTGCCGCGGCGCGCGTCGCGTCTCGACCACCCTTCGCGCGCGGCGCGGCGGGCCGAGCGCCCGGCGCGCTCAGGCGACGGCGTCGGCGCTCTGCCGCTGCAGCATCGCCAGCGCGCGCGCGATCAGCGGGCGCAGCTGACGGCGATCGACGATGCGGTCGATCGCGCCCTTGTCGAGCAGGAACTCGCTGCGCTGGAAGCCCTCGGGCAGCTTCTCGCGCACGGTGTTCTCGATCACCCGCGGCCCGGCGAAGCCGATCAGCGCCTTGGGCTCGGCGAGCACCAGGTCGCCCATGAACGCGAAGCTCGCCGACACGCCGCCCATCGTCGGGTCGGTGAGCACGCTGACGTAGGGCAGCCGCGCCTTGGCCAGATGCGTCAGCGCGGCATTGGTCTTGGCCATCTGCAACAGGCTGAGCAGACCTTCTTGCATGCGCGCGCCGCCGGTCGCGGCGAAGCTGACGAAGGGCAGCTTCTGCTCGATCGCGGCCTCGACGCCGCGCACGAAGCGCTCGCCGACCACCGAGCCCATCGAGCCGCCCATGAAGTCGAACTCGAAGGCCGCGGCCACCACCGGCACGCTCATCACCGCGCCGCCGATCACCACCAGCGCATCGGTCTCGCCGGTGTCCTCGAGCGCCGCCTTTAGCCGCTCCGGGTACTTCTTGCTGTCCTTGAACTTCAGCGCGTCGACCGGCAGCACCTCCTGGCCGATCTCCCAGCGGCCCTCGGGGTCGAGGAAGGCGTCGAGCCGCGCGCGCGCGCCGATGCGGTGGTGGTGGTCGCACTTCGGGCAGACGTTCAGGTTGCCTTCGAGGTCGGCGGTGTACAGCACCGAGTCGCAGGACGGGCACTTCAGCCACAGGCCCTCGGGCACGGTGCGCCGGCCGCCGGCGTCGGTGGGTTGGATCTTCGGCGGCAGCAGCTTCTCGAGCCAGCTCATGGTCGTCTCTCCTCGGTTCTCGCATCCAGCGCCGCACGGATCCCGGCGATGAAGGCGCGGCCGGCTGCGGCCACATTGTCGCGCGGCTGCGCCTGCAGGATCTGCACCAGCCGGGTGCCGATGATCACCGCGTCGGCAGCCGCGGCCACCGCCTGTGCGCTGGCCGCGTCGCGGATGCCGAAGCCCACGCCGACCGGCACGGTCACGTGGCGGCGGATGCGCTGCAGCGTGCGCGCGACCGCAGTCGGGTCCAGGTGGCCGGCGCCGGTCACGCCGGTCAGCGACACGTAGTACACGTAGCCGCTGGCCAGCCGGCCAACCGCGCGCATGCGCTCGTCGGTCGAGGTCGGCGCGAGCAGGAAGATCGGGTCCAGCGCGTGCGCGCGCAGCTGCGCGGCGAAGGCCTCGCCCTCCTCGGGCGGATAGTCGACGACCAGCACGCCGTCGACCCCGGCCTGCGCCGCCGCGGCGACGAAGGCGCCAGCGCCGTGGCGCTGGTCGTAGCGCTCGATCGGGTTCGCGTAGCCCATCAGCACCAGCGGCGTGCGCGCGTCGCGCTCGCGCAAGCGCTGCACCATCTGCAGCACGCGCGCGAGGTTCACGCCCTGCGCCAGCGCCTGCGCGGCCGCCTGCTGGATCACCGGGCCGTCGGCCATCGGATCCGAGAAGGGCACGCCCAGCTCGATGATGTCGGCGCCGCCCTCGACCAGCGCGTGCACGATCTGCGGCGTCGCGTCGGCGTACGGGTGGCCGGCGGTGATGAACGGGATCAGCGCGGTGCGCTGCTGCGCGCGCAGCGCCTGCAGCGTCGCGGCGATGCGGCTCATCGCGCCGCTCCCGTCGGCGCCAGCGAGGTCGCCGCAGCCTCGCCGCCAGCAGCGAGCTCGGCGACAGTGCCCAGGTCCTTGTCGCCGCGCCCCGACAGGTTGACCAGCAGGTACTGGTCGGGCCGCAGCGTCGGCGCGAGCCGGATCGCGTGCGCGACTGCGTGGCTCGACTCCAGCGCCGGGATGATGCCTTCGGTGCGGCACAGCCGGTGGAACGCGGCCAGCGCCTCGTCGTCGCCGACCGCGACAAACTCGGCGCGGCCGAGGTCGTGCAGGTACGCGAGCTCGGGGCCGACGCCGGGGTAGTCGAGCCCGGCCGAGATCGAGTGGGTCGCGGCGATCTGGCCGTCGTCGTCCTGCAGCAGGTAGCTGCGGCTGCCGTGCAGCACGCCGGGCGAGCCGGCGCAGATCGACGCGGCGTGCCGGCCGCTGGCCAGCCCCAGGCCCGCCGCCTCCACGCCGATCAGCCGCACGCCTTCGTGCTCGAGGTACGGGTGGAAGATGCCCATCGCGTTGGAGCCGCCGCCGACGCAGGCGATCACCGCGTCGGGCTGGCGCCCGGCGGGGCCGCCGAGCTGCGCGATCAGCGCCGGCAGCTGCTGCACGCACTCGTCGCCGATCACGCGCTGGAAGTCGCGCACCAGCTGCGGGTACGGCGCCGGGCCGGCGACGGTGCCGATGATGTAGAAGGTGCGCTCGACGTGGGTCACCCAGTCGCGCAGCGCCTCGTTGAGCGCGTCCTTCAGCGTGCGGCTGCCCGACTCCACCGGCACCACGGTCGCGCCCAGCAGCTGCATGCGCAGCACGTTCGGGCGCTGGCGCTGCATGTCCTCGGCGCCCATGTAGACCACGCACTCCAGGCCGTAGCGCGCGCACACCGTCGCGGTGGCCACGCCGTGCTGGCCGGCGCCGGTCTCGGCGATCACCCGCGGCTTGGCCATCGCGCGCGCCAGCAGCGCCTGGCCGATGGTGTTGTTGATCTTGTGCGCGCCGGTGTGGTTCAGGTCCTCGCGCTTGAGCAGGATCTGCGCGCCGCCGAGCTCGCGGCTCAGCCGCGCGGCGTGGTAGACCGGGCTCGGCCGGCCGACGAAGTGCGCGAGCTCGCGCCGGTACTCGGCCTGGAACGCGGCGTCGGCGCGGCAGCGCTCGTAGGCGGCCTGCAGCTCGTCCAGCGCGTGGACCAGCGTCTCGGCGACGAAGCGGCCGCCGTACGGCCCGAAGTGCCCGCGCGCGTCGGGCTGGTGATAACGGTGCATGACAGCAGCAAGGTTCCTCAGCGGGCGGCGGCGGCCGCGAGGCCGTCGGCCGCGCGCACCGCTTCGCAGAACCGGCGGATCAGCGTGGCATCCTTGATGCCCTTGGCGCGCTCGACGCCGGAGCTCACGTCAACGGCCCAAGGCCGCAGGCGCCGCACCCCATCGATCACGTTGACAGCATTCAACCCACCAGACAAAACGACCGGAAGGGGAACGCCGCGAGGAACGAGTGACCAATCGAAAGCCTTTCCGCCGCCGCCGTAGCCGTCGACCTGCGCGTCCAGCAGCAGCGCCTGCGCCCCGGCGAAACGGGCGGCGAAGTCTAGCAAATCAAGCCCCGGCGCCATCCGCGCGGCGCGCAGGTACGGCCGCCCCGGCGCCGCGCACTGCGCCGGCGACTCGTCGCCGTGGAACTGCAGCAGCGCCTGCGGCACCGCCGCCAGCGCCGCGTCGACTTCGGCCGTGCTCGCGTTGACCAGCAGCAGCACCGGCGTGACGAAGGGCGGCAGCCGCCGCGCGAGCTGCGCCGCGCGCTGCGCGCTGACCGCGCGGGGACTTCGCGGGTACAGCACGAAGCCGACCGCGTCGGCGCCGGCGGTGACCGCCGCGTCGAGGTCCGCCTCGCGCGTGAGGCCGCAGATCTTGATGCGGGTGCGGCTCACCGCCATGCCGCCGGGCAGCCGCAGCTGCGCGCCGCGGGCGCCGCAGGCCACATCCACGCCGCGGCTTCAGGGCAGCCAGTCGATCGCCGGCACGTGCTCGGGCAGGCCATGGCGACGATCGTAGTACGGCCCGACGAAGTACAGCCCCTGCGGCGCGAAGGTCGGCGCGGCGGCGGCGCGCGAGCGCGCGGCCAGCACCTCGGCCACCGAGCCGGGCGGCCGCCGGCCGCTGCCGACCATCACCAGGCAGCCCATCAGGTTGCGCACCATGTGCTGCAAAAACGCGTCGGCGTCGAAGTCGAAGCGCCAGTAGGCGCCGCGGCGGCGCATCGTCAACGCGCGCAGCGTGCGCACCGGGCTCGCCGCCTGGCACTCGGCCGCGCGAAAGGAGCTGAAGTCGTGCTCGCCCAGCAGCAGCTGCGCGGCAGCGTGCATCGCGTCGCCGTCCAGCGGCCGGAAGCTCCAGCCGCAGCCACCGTGCTCGATCGCCGGGCGCACCGGCGACTCGAGCAGCAGGTACGCGTAGCGCCGGCCCTGCGCGCTGCGGCGCGCGTCGAAGTCCGCCGCGACCGGCGCGCACCACTGGACCGCGATGTCGAAGTCGAGGTAGCGGTTGGTGCCGCGCACCCAGGAGAAGCGCTCGCGCGCGACCGGCGCGTCCAGGTGCACGACCTGATTGAGCGCGTGCACGCCGGCGTCGGTGCGGCCGGCGCAGACCGTGCGCACCGGCGCGGCGGCGAAGGCGGCGAGCGCCGCCTCGACCCGGTCCTGCACGGTGCGGCGATGCGGCTGCGACTGCCACCCCTCATAGGCGCCGCCACGGTACGCAAGGCCGAGCGCCAGGCGCTGCGCGGGGACGGCGGGCATTGCGAGATTGTGCGGCAGCAGGTCGCGCCGCCTGGCGCTGGCCGGTCGAGCCGGGTCGGCCGGCGCCGCGCGCGCAGCGGCCTACAGCGTGCGCATCCCCGCCGCGCAACCCCGCGCGCGTTGCCGCGCGCAGGGGCAGCCTTCAGCCGAGGCCGGCGAGCATCGTCTGCGCCTTGGCCTTGAGCGCGCCGTCGGCCTGCGCGATCACCTCTTCGAGCAGGTCGCGGGCGCCTTCCAGGTCGCCGATCTGCCGGAACTCCTCGGCGAGCTCGACCTTGCGGGTCAGCGGATCGGTGTCGGGGCTGTCCAGGTCCATCGCCGGCAGCGAGTCCGCGTAGGCGTCGGCCCCCGCCAGCGGCGCGGTGGTCGACGGTGCGCCGTCGAGCGACAGGTCGCCGAGGTCGAAGTCCAGCGTCTCGATCGCGCCCGCCGCCTTCGCCGCGGGTGCGGCGGCCGGCAGCGGCCGATCGGTGATCGGCGCCGTTGCCTCGCCGATCGTCGCGCCGGTCGAGAACGGGCGCGTGGTCTCGAGCGCGCTGGCGCCATGGTCGAAGCCGGAGCGGCCCGCCGGATCCAGGTCCAGCTCGAGGTCAAGGTCCTCGACCGCATCCAGCGTCGCCGGCTCGACCAGCGGCGGCGCCGGCGGCGTGGGCGTCACCGACTGCGGCAGCGTGGTCGCGTCGAGCGGCTCGATCACGCGGCCGCCGTCGCGCACCAGCAGGCTGGGCTGGCCGCCGGGCGCGTACAGCGGGTTGTCCGGGTCGATCTGCCGGCCCAGCTCCTGCGCCTTGCCCCACTCGTCGCTGTCGGCACCGGCCAGCGCGTACAGCTGTCCGGCCAGCAGCTCGAAGCCCTTGGTGTCGCGCCGCTTCGCGTAGACCTCGAGCAGCTTGCTGCGGATCGCGAGCCGGTCCGGGGTCGCGCGCATCGCCTCCTTCAGGATCTCCTCGGCCTGCAGGTCGCGGCCGTACGCAAGGTACACGTCGGCCTCGGCAACCGGGTCGACGTCGCCGATCGCGTCGAGCTGGCTGAGCGCGTAGCTGCTGGACGTCGACGACGCGGCGACGCTGGGCGCGTCGTGGGTGTCGACGCGCTCGCCGCCGCTGGCGCCGAAGAACGAGTCCGGCTGCAGCCGGCTCTCCAGGAACGAGGTCTCGCGCTCGGCCTTGCGCAGCCGCCCGCGCAGCCGGTACGCGCCCAGCCCCAGCAGCAGCGCGACCAGCACGCCGCCCGCCGGCAGCAGCAGCGGGTTGTCCAGCAGCGAGTCGACCAGGCCGGGCTCGTCGGCGGCAGCCGGCGGCGTCGGCGTGACCACCGCCGGCGCGATCGCCGCCGCCGGCGGCGATGCGGCCGCAGCCGGCGACGCGGCCAGCGCCGGCACCGCCGCGACCACCGCCGCCGGGGCCGCGGACGCAGCTGCGGCAGGGGCGGCAGCGGTCACCGCCGGCGCGGCCGCGGCTGGCACCGAAGCGGTCGTCGCCGCCTGCAGCTGCTTGAGCTCCTCGACGTTGCGCGACAGCTCGGCCACGCGGCTGCGGTCGTCCTTCTTCTCGGTCTCGCGCGAGG
>CAZKCJ010000185.1:0-6273 GCA_964550885.1 uncultured Rubrivivax sp.
GTCGGCGATCAGGCCGCGCCGCCGGCCAGCGGCAGCGTCACCCGGAAGCAGGCGCCGCGGCCGCTGCCGCCGACCAGCGCGAGCGAGCCGCCGAGCCGGCGCATGATCTGCCAGCTGATCGCCAGGCCCAGCCCGGCGCCGGGCGCCGGGGTCTGGGTGTGCGCCCAGCCGCGGCGGAACTTCGAGAAGATCAGCTCGCGCTCATCGCTGCGGATGCCGGGGCCGTTGTCCTCGATCAGCACCTCGTAGCGGTCGCGCTGCACGCGGCTGCTGACCCGCACCCACGGGCTGCCGCTGGTGTTGTACTTGATCGCGTTGGCGATCAGGTTGATGAAGACCTGGCTGAGGCGGTCGGCCTCGCCCTCGACCAGCGGGCCGCGCGCCCGCGCGCCGTCGAGCAGCTGCACCCGCGCGCCGGCGGCCAGCGGCTGGCACACGCGGATCGAGTTGTCGAGCGCGAGCTCCGGATCGATCGGCGCCAGCTCCCACGGCGCCTCGCCGTGCTCGAGCAGGTTCAGCTCGAGGGTGCTGTCGAGCAGCCGGGTCAGGCGCACGCTCTCCTCGTGGATGATCCGCAGGAAGCGCTGCGCGCGCTCCGCGTCGAGCCCGCGGCCTTCGAGCAGGATCTCGGAGAACGAGCGGATCGAGGTCATCGGCGTGCGCACCTCGTGGCTGACCTGGCTGAGGAAGTGGTCCTTCTCGACGTCGAGCCGGCGCAGCCGCTCGTTGGCCTCGCCCAGCTGGCGCGCGGTCGCCTCGAGCTGGCGCGACTTCTCCTCGAGCTGCTGGCTGTACTCGCGGATACGCTGGGTCTCGTCGGCGATGCGCACCAGCGCGTCCAGGCTGATCGTCTCGCCGGTGACCACCTGCGAGATCATCGCGTGCGCCGACGCGCCGCCGATGCTGCCGGCCAGCGTGCGCTCCAGCCGCGTGATGAACGCGTCGTCGGCGATCGGGGCGTCGCGCCCGCGCCCCTGCTGCTGCGCGGCCTGGCGAAACAGCCGGTAGGCCTCGTCGGTGCCGAGGATGCGCTGCGCGAGCACGCTCAGGTCGCGGGTCGTGGCCGAGCGGCGCAGCAGCCCGGCGGTGGCCTCGGCCGGGGTGCGGAACACGTCGACGAACAGCGCGCTCTGCAGCCGCTCGAGCGGGCGCGGCTCGCGCGCCAGCGACACAAGCACGAACAGCAGCGTGTTCACCGCCAGGCTCCAGAACATCGCGTGCAGCAGCGGGTCGACACCGGCCAGCCCGAACAGCGCCTGCGGTCGCAGCAGCGCCAGCCCGAAGGGCCCTTCGGCGAGCATCTGCCGGGTCACGATCAGGTCGCCGCCGAAGCTCGGCAGGAACAGCGTATAGGCCCACAGGACGGTGCCGGCGAGCAGCCCGGCGAAGGCGCCGTCGGCGTTGGCCTGGCGCCAGAACAGCCCGCCGATCAGGCTGGGCAGCACCTGCACCGCACCGACGAAGGCAATCAGCCCGATCGACGCGAGCGCGTCGGAGTTGCCGCTGAGCCTAAAGTACAGGAAGCCCAGCGCCAGCATCCCGCAGATGCTGATGCGCCGGCTGGCGAGCAGGAAGCGGCGGATCTCGCCGCTGGCACTTTGTGACACCCAGCGCAGCCGCAGCGCCAGCGGCATCACGATGTGGTTGGAGATCATCGTCGACAGCGCGATGCAGGCGACGATTACCATCGAGGTTGCGGCCGAGAAGCCGCCGAGGAACGACAGCAGCGCGATGTCGTTGCGGCTCGCCCAGATCGGCAGCGTCAGCACGAACATGTCCGGGTCGCTGCCGGCGGGCAGGTAGTTGCGGCCGGCGATCGCGATCGGCAGCACGAACAGGCTGAGCAGGAACAGGTACAGCGGGAACAGCCAGGCGGCGGTGCGCAGGTGGCCTTCGTCGACGTTCTCGACCACGGTCACCTGGAACTGCCGCGGCAGGCAGATCACCGCGCCGGCGGCGAGGAAGGTCACCGCCGCCCAGCGCGGGCCGAAGGCATCCTGCGCATGCAGCATCTCGGGCGACGCGAGCGCGAAGATGTGTTCGGTGCCGCCGGCCACCCCGAACACCGCCATCAGCCCGACCGCCAGCAGTGCGACCAGCTTGACCACCGCCTCGAGCGCGATCGCCGCGACCACGCCGTGGTGGCGCTCCTTCGCGTCGATGTTGCGGGTGCCGAACAGGATCGTGAACACCGCCATCCCGATCGCGATCCACAAGCCGATCACGAAGTCGGGCGCGGCGCCGGCGCTGACGCCCAGGGTGTCGGGCCCGCTGTTGCTGATCACCTGGAAGCTGACCGCGACCGCCTTGAGCTGCAGCGCGATGTACGGCGTGGTGCTGACCACCGCGATCAGCGTGACCAGCGCCGCCAGGCTCGCGCTCTTGCCGTAGCGCGACGAGACCATGTCGGCGATCGAGGTGATCCCCTGGGTGTGCGCGATGCGCACGATCTTGCGCAGCAGCAGCCACCAGCCGACGAACACCAGCGTCGGGCCGACGTAGATCGTCGCGAACTCCAGGCCGCTGCGCGCCGCCGAGCCGACCGCGCCGTAGAAGGTCCACGAGGTGCAGTACACCGAGATCGACAGCGTGTAGACCACCGGCGAGCGCAGCCAGCCCAGCCGCCCGCTGCGCGCGCGCCGGTCGCCGAAGAAGGCGACCGCGAACAGCAGCGCCACGTACAGCAGCGCGGTGACCAGCACCAGGTTGGCCGACAGCATCAACGCTGCACCAGGTCCGGCGACGCGGGCATCGGCGCGTCGTCCCGCCGATCGCCGGTCGCCGCGTCGTCCGGCGGCGGCACCGCGGGCGGCGGCAGCAGCCGCCGCGCGAGCAGCGCCGCGCACACGATCAGCGCGAGCCACACGCCGAACAGGTAGGCGACGATCAGCGGCACGCCGGCGACCTCGCCGTTGCCGGTGAACAGCGTGATCACCGGCGGCATCAGCAGGAACACCGCCAGCGCCGGCAACAGCGCGGCCGCGTCGCGCAGTCGGGGCGAGTCGGGGTCACGCGTCTTCACCGCCACCCCTTCACCGCCCCCCTGCCGGCGCGCTCAGCGCGTGGTCAGCGCGCGCACCCGCTCGACCACGTCGCGGTTCGCGAAGGGCTTGGTCATGAAGCCGTCGGCGCCGATCTCCTCGACCATCCGGCGGTCCTGCGCCTGGCCCTTGGCGGTGAGCACGATCACCGGGATCGCCTGCAGCGCCGGATCCGACTTGATCGCCTTGAGCACCTCGAAGCCGTTCATCCGCGGCAGCATCAGGTCCAGGATCAGCAGCTCGGGCGCCGCGCTGCGCAGCTCGCGCAGCGCCGCCTCGCCGTCGAGCACCGAGGTCACGGCGAAGCCCTCGCGCTGCAGCACGAAGCTCAGCGACTCGACGATGTGGGGCTCGTCCTCGGCGATCAGCACGCGGGTGGCCATCGGGTCTCCTCGGGGCGGCTGGGCTGCGGCTCGACTGCGGCGGCAGTGTAGCCGCGGCATCGCCAATCGAGCCTCGATCAAGCGTCGATGATCGGGTCTTCCTCGCGGTACAGGCAGTCGCGGCGCACACACAGCCGGCAGCTCGGCCCCACCGGCACCGCCGGTGCGGCCGACGACAGATCCAGCCCGCCGCCGTACACGGTGCGGTCGGCGTGCAGCGCGTCGCAGGCGAGCATGATCGACAGCAGCCGGCGCGGCAGCGTGAACGCCGGCCGGCTCTTCTCGACCGCGCGCGCGACGAACAGCAGCCGCTCGCCGTCGGGGAACTCGACCAGCTGGCGCACGATCGTGCCCGGCGTCTGGAAGGCTTGGTAGACCGCCCACATCGGGCAGGCCGGCCCGTAGCGCGGCAGCGCCAGCCGCGGCAGCGAGAAGCGCTTGCTGGTGTAGCCGGCCGCGTCCACCCGCAGCAGCGCGAACGGAATGCCGGCGGCGTCGGGCTGGCGCAGCGTGACCAGCCGGTGACAGGCCTGCTCGAAGCTCGCGCCGAAGCGCCGCGCGAGCGGGTCGAGATCGTAGCGCAGCCGCAGCGCCGCGTCGAGGAAGGGCTCGTAGGGCAGCAGCACCGCGGCCGCGAGGTACGACGACAGCGCGCGGCGCGCGCGCTGGCGCGCGGCGTCGGTGCTGAGCTGCGTCGCGCGCTCGAGCAGGCCGTCGATCGCCTGCCCCTGGTCGAACAGCTCGGCCGCGAGTCGCGCCAGCTCGAAGCGCCGCGTCGCCGGCGCCGCCTCCTCGGCCAGCGCCAGCGTGCGCGTCGCGGGCTCGTACACCGCCGGGTGCTGCGCGGCCGCGCCCGCGAGCGCGGCCGCACCACCACCTGCACGCCGTGCGCGCGGCGCAGCTGCTCGACCAGCGTCGCCGCGTGGCAGTCGCCGTCGATGCCGGCGGCGGCGCGCAGCGCGGCACCCGCCTGCTCGAGTTCGGCGAAGTGGTTGTCGTGGTCGAACAGGAAGTCGTCGACCTCGTCGGTCGGCGTGACCGAGCGGGTGCCGGCGGCGTCCTTGTCGAAGAAGGCCGCGAGCGCCTGCGCGACCTCGGCCAGCCGCGCGCTTTCGTCGCCGACGATCGCGACGAAGCGCTGCTGCTGCGCGGCGTCGAGCTCGGCGGCGCTGTCCAGGATCTCGGCCGACGAGCGGATCGCAGTGACCTGGGTCAGCATCCGGTGCACGGCCTCGCCGAGGAACGGGTCCTGGTGCAGCCGGTCCGACAGCGCGTTCACCGCCTGCCCGCGATCCAGCCACGCGCGGTGCAGCCGCACCAGCGCGCGCGCCCAGTCGCGCTGCCGGCTGACCAGGCCGTGCGCGCCGGCCGCATCCAGCCGCAGGTCGCCGAGCAGCGGCTCGCCGGCCAGTTCGGTCAGGTCGTCGACCAGCCGCCGCTCGGCGGCGCCGTCGACTTCCTCCAGCGCGAGCCCGAGCGCATCGGCGATGCGCTTGACCAGCACGCCGCCGATGTTGCGCTTGTTGCCCTCGATCAGGTTCAGGTACGAGGCCGAGATGCCCACCTGCGCCGCCAGTCGCGCCTGGGTGACGCCGAGCGCGCGCCGGCGCTCGCGTAGGGTCGAGCCGATCAGCGAGCGGCGCATCGGCAGCCACGCGCGCACGGCCGCAGCCCACCCGGCGCGCACTCGATCAGGCTGCCACAGGCCCAGGCCGGACCCGGCCGATGCTGCAGCGCAAGGTCAAGAATCCACAGATCAACACGCATGCGCTTCGCATTCTTTACAGAATTTATCAATGCTGTCAATGAGTTGTTGCCAGATTGACGAACCCGGCCGATCATCAGCCGTACCACTGCAGGCGAGCACGACAAGTGGATGCAACCATCACCCGCGCGGCGCCCGCCGCGGCGAAGCGCAACGGCAGCCAGCCGCAGCACGGCCTCGGGCCGCGCGCGCAGCAGCAACCGCGCGGGGCCGCTCGCCCCACCACAGGACCCGCTCCGGCCGCGGCCAGCCGCCTCGGGGCACCCTTCAACTGACAGGAGTGAACACATGTCGGAGTTCGAATCCGTGAAGCGCAAGAGCTCGAAGCTGTCCCGCCGCCGCGTGCTGCAGGCCGCCGGCGCGGGCGGGGCGACGATGGTGTCGGGGCTGGGCCCGATCGGCTGGGCACAGGCCCAGGACAAGCCGGCGATCGGCACCTGGCCCGCGGGCTCGCAGGGCCCGACGGTCGCGATCGCCGCGATGGTGCCGCTGACCGGCACCTACGCGGTGCAGGGCGCCGATGAGCTCAAGGGCTGGGAGCTGGCGGTCGAGCACATCAACACCAACCACCCGCTGATGAAGGCGCTCGCGCCGAAGATCAACAACGGCGTGCTCGGCAAGAAGGTCGTTCTCAAGCACGCCGACTCGGCCGCCAAGCCGAACCAGGCGCTGCAGGCAGCCCAGACCTTCATCGCGCAGGACAAGGTGGTGCTGATGACCGGCTCGACCTCGTCGGCGGTCGCGGTCGCGATGAACAAGTTCGCGCAGCGCGAGCACATCCTGTACATGCCCGGGATCTCGGGCTCGAACGACACCACCGGCAAGGACTGCGTGCGCTACGGCTTCCGCCAGGGCTTCTTCGGCGAGATGGCGGCCAACGCGATCGGCCCGGTGATGGTCAAGCAGTTCGGCAAGAACCGCAAGGCGGCGTTCATGACGCCCGACTACACCTACGGCCACACGACGACCAAGTCGGTGATGGACTACCTGACGAAGGAAGGCGGCTGGACGATCGTCACCAACCAGGTCTCGCCGCTGGGCACGCAGGATTTCAGCCAGTACCTGACCAACATCGCCAACTCGG
>CAZKCJ010000186.1:0-6257 GCA_964550885.1 uncultured Rubrivivax sp.
GTCGTCGCCACGCTGCTCGGCGGGCTGCTGTCGGTGCTGGTGGCCGCCAGCCTGACGGTGGCGATGCTCGGCCGCCTGGTGCGCCACCTGGTCAGCCTGTCGGCCGGCGTGCTGCTGGCGACCGCGCTGCTGCACGTGCTGCCCGAGGCCTTCGAGGCCGGCGCCGACAGCCGCCGCCTGTTCCTCGCGCTGCTCGGCGGGCTGCTGTTCTTCTTCCTGCTCGAGAAGGCCGAGCTGTACCGCCACAGCCACCACCACGAGGGCGACGGCCACGCGCACCACAGCCACTTCGACACCGAGCAGGCCGGCCGTGGCGGCTACGCGGTGCTGCTGGGCGACAGCATCCACAACTTCAGCGACGGCGTGATCATCGCCGCCGCGTTCCTGACCGATCCGCAGCTCGGGCTGGTGACCACGCTGGCGGTGATCGCGCACGAGATTCCGCAGGAGGTGGGCGACTACATCGTGTTGCTCAATGCCGGCTTCTCGCGCGGCCGCGCGCTCGCCTACAACGCGCTGTCGGGGCTGTCGGCGGTGGCCGGCGGGGTGCTCGGCTACTACCTGATCGGCCCGCACGACGCGCTGTTCCCGTACCTGCTGGTGGTCGCGTCGAGCAGCTTCGTCTACGTCGCGGTCGCCGACCTGCTGCCGCAGCTGCAGCGCCGCCTGTCGTGGCAGCAGACGGTGCAGCAGCTGGCCTGGCTAGCCGGCGGGATAGCGATCGTGCTGCTGGTGCTGCGCTGGCTGCGGCCGCACTGACGCGCGCGCCGCCTGCGCGCGAGCCGACGGTTGCCGACCGCCGCGCAGGCCTGCCGCCTCGGCGCGCGGCGCGTGCAGCGGCAGCGCAAGCGGTGCAGCGCAGCTTGCGCCCGCGGCGGCGCGCCGCGCTACTTGACCACCAGCACCGGAATCGCCGAGTGGGTCAGCACCTTCTGGGTCTCGCTGCCCAGCAGCAGCGCCGACAGCCCGCGGCGGCCGTGCGACGCCATCACGATCAGGTCGACGTTCTGGTTCTTCGCGTGGTCGAGGATCGCCTCCCACGGGTGCAGCGCCTCGACCGTGTACGCGGCGCAGGCCAGCCCGGCGGCCTTGGCCGCATCGACTACCGCCTGCACCCGTTCGCGCGCGATCCGCTCCTGCGCGTCGAAGAACTCCTGCGGCGGCACCGGCTGCATCTCCGAGATCGCGCTGTAGGGGAAGGGCTCCTTCACGCTGATCGTCAGCAACTCGGCGCCGAGCGCCTTGGCCAGCGCGATCGCGGTCGCGGAAGACTTCTGGCTGATGTCTGAACCGTCGGTCGATATCAGGATGCGCTTGTACATGAACTCGTCCTCCAGGTTGCAGCGTGCTGGGATGCGGCTGGCCGCGCGGGCGGCCCGCGGTCGGCATTATGGGCATGGTCACGGCGGCGGTCGGCCGCGGCGGCAACGCGTGCGCTCGAAGCGCGGGGATCGCCCGCCGGGCTGGTTCAGCCGCGGGCCACCGGGCGCGCCGGGTCGGCGCACCATTCGCTCCACGAGCCCGGGTACAGCGCGCTGCCGGCGAGTCCGGCCAGCTCCATCGCGAGCAGGTTGTGGCAGGCGGTGACGCCCGAGCCGCACTGGTGCACCCAGTCGGCCGGCCTGCCGCCGAGCGCGGCGAACTCGGCGGCCAGCGTCGCCGCCGGCTTGAAGCGGCCGTCGGCGCCGAGGTTGTCGCGGAAGCAGCGGTTGCGTGCGCCGGGGATGTGCCCGGCAACCGCGTCCAGCGGCTCGGTCTGGCCGCGATAGCGCTCGGGCGCGCGCGCGTCGAGCAGCGGCCGCTGCCCCAGCGTGGCCAGCAGCGTGGCCGCGTCGATCGTCGGCATCGCCGGCGGCAGCGCGGGGTAGGGCGGGCGCGGCGGCGGTGCGTGGGCTGCCGCACCGGCGACGAGCCGGCCGCCGGCGCCGGTCCAGGCGTCGATGCCGCCGTCGAGCACCGCGACCTCGCGGTGCCCGAGCCAGCGCAGCAGCCACCAGGCGCGCGCCGCGTACGGCCCGCCCTGCGCGTCGCAGCAGACCACGCCGACGCCGGGGGCCACGCCCCAGCTGCCGACGAGCGCGGCGAAGGCGGCGCGCTCGGGCAGCGGGTGGCGGCCATTGCGGCCGGTCGTCGGGCCGGACAGGTCGCGGTCCAGGTGCGCGTAGCGTGCGCCCGGCAGGTGGCCGGCGGCGTACGCGCGCTCGCCGGCCTGCGGGTCGGCGAGGTCGAAGCGGCAGTCGAGCACGACGGTCGCGGCGCCGGCGGCGAGCCGCGCGCCCAGTGCCGCCGCATCGATCAGCGGCCCGAACGGGTGATCGGCGCTCATCGCTGCAGCCTGGGCCGCGGGCCGGCGGCCGGCGGCGGCTGATGCATGGTGCGTGCGCTTGCGGCCGCGGGCATCGCGCGCGTCCTCAGGCCTGCCTGCGGCCGGGCCCGTCGCCCGCTGCCGGCCAGGCCATCTGGCTGCGGTACCACTCGTGGAAGTGCTGCATGCCGTCCTCCATCGGGCTCTGGTAGGGGCCGGCCTCGTTGTCGCCGCGCAGCATCAGCGCGCGCCGGCCGGCGTCCATGCGCTCGGCGATGTCGTCGTCCTCGATGCAGGTCTCCAGGTACGCGGCCTGCTGGGCCTGCACGAACTCGCGCTCGAAGGCGGCGATCTCCTCCGGGTAGTAGAACTCGACCAGGTTCAGCGTGCGCTGCGGACCCTGCGGGTGCAGCGTCGACACCACCAGCACGTGCGGGTACCACTCGACCATCACCGTCGGGTACAGCGTCAGCCAGATCGCGCCCTGCCGCGGCGGCTCGCCGCCGCGGTAGTCGAGCAGCGCGTCGTGCCAGCGCCGGTACACCGGCGAGCCGGGCCGCGCCAGCGCCGACTGCACGCCGACCGTCTGCACCGAGTGGTGCGCGCCGAACTCCCAGCGCAGGTCGTCGCAGCTGACGAAGCCGCCCAGGCCCGGGTGGAAGGGCGCGACGTGGTAGTCCTCGAGGTAGACCTCGATGAAGGTCTTCCAGTTGTAGTTGCACTGGTGCAGCTCGATCCGGTCCAGCACGTGGCCGCCGAAGTCGATCGCCGCGTGGCCCAGGCCGGCCAGCGCCTGCGCGACGTCGCGGCCGCGGTCCTCGAACAGCAGCCCGCGCCAGCTGCGCAGCGGCCACGCGCGCAGGTTCAGGCACGGGTCCTCGGCGAAGTGCGGCGCACCGATCAGCCGGCCCTGCAGGTCGTAGGTCCAGCGGTGCACCGGGCAGACCACGTGGGTCCCGGTGTGCCCGTGGCCGCGCAGCATCAGCGCCTGCCGGTGGCGGCAGACGTTGGACTGCAGCCGCACGCCGGCTTCGTCGCGCCACAGCACCCGGCCTTCCTCTTCCTGCGGCAGCGTGCGGAAGTCGCCGGGCTGCGGCACCCACAGCTCGTGCCCCAGGTAGGCCGGGCTGGGCTCGAAGACGAGCGCGCGCTCCTCGCGGAAGACCTCCTCGCTGAAGTAGCTGGTCACCGGCAGCTGCGCGCTGCTGCGCTCCAGGGCTTCGGGGCGGATGCGCGGATCGGACATGTTGCGGGCGAATCTCCTGGGCAGCCGGGGAGCGGCGCGGGGAACCGGCGGCGGCACTGCGGGCGTTCCCCCGGGGACGGCGCCGGTTCGCGCCGCGCGCCGCCGGCGTTGCGCTTCGGTCGCGCCCGGCGCGCGCGGCGGGGCCCGGGTCGCGGGTGCGCGGGATTCTAGTCACCCGGCTTCGGGCGGCTGCGGGCCGGCGTCTAAAATCCGCCGGTTCCCGCCCCACCGCATCCGCATGCCCCGAACCCCCGCCCCGGCCGCACCCAGCTACGAGCAGGCGCTGGCCGAACTCGAACGGCTGGTGCAGGCGATGGAGGCCGGCCAGCTGCCGCTGGACCAGCTGCTCGCCAGCTACCGGCGCGGCGCCGAGCTGCTGCAGCTGTGCCGGCAGCAGCTGCAGGCGGTCGAGGACCAGGTGAAGCTGCTCGACGAAGGCCAGCTGCGGCCGTGGGTGGCAGCGTGAGCACCGCCGACCCGCAGTCCGCCGCCGCGCGCAGCCGCCCGCTGCTCGCGCCGGGCGGGTCGCCGCCGTGCGGCCTGCGGCCAGCGATGCACGGGATCGTCCGATGAGCGGCGGCCAGGCCGGGCTGCTGACGCGCGTCGACTACGCGGCCGCGCCGGCGGCGAGCAGCGCCGCGTTCGAGCAGTGGATGCACGACCAGCTCGCACGGGTCGAGCGGGCGCTGGACGCGTGGGTGCCAGTGGCCGCGCCCGCCGGGCTCGGCGAGGCGATGCGCTACGGTGTGCTCGACGGCGGCAAGCGGCTGCGGCCGCTGCTGGTGCTGGCGGCCTGCCGCGGGGTCGACGGCGCGGCCGATGCGGCGCTGCGCGCGGCGGTCGCAGTCGAGCTGATCCACGCGTACTCGCTGGTGCACGACGACATGCCGTGCATGGACGACGACGTGCTGCGCCGGGGCAAGCCGACCGTGCACGTGCGCTACGGCGAGGCGCAGGCGATGCTCGCCGGCGACGCGATGCAGGCGCTGGCCTTCGAGGTGCTGACGCCGCAGCCCGGCGACGAGCGCGGCGTGGCGCCGGCGCTGCAGGCGCGGCTGTGCGGGCTGCTGGCACGCGCCGCCGGCCACGCCGGCATGGCCGGCGGCCAGGCGATCGACCTGGCCAGCATCGGCAAGCCGATGGGCGAGCAGGTGCTGCGCGACATGCACCGGCGCAAGACCGGCGCGCTGCTGCAGGCCAGCGTGCTGATGGGCGCGGCCTGCGGCGACTGCAGCAGCCGCGACTGGGCGGCGCTGGCCGACTACGGCGCCGCGGTCGGGCTGGCCTTCCAGGTGGTCGACGACATCCTCGACGTCACGCAGGAGTCGCAGATCCTGGGCAAGACCGCCGGCAAGGACCTCGAGCACAACAAGCCGACCTACGTGTCGGTGCTCGGGCTGGAGGCGGCGCGGCGCCAGGCGCTGCAGCTGCGCGACGCCGCGCGCGCAGCGCTGGCGCGCGCCGAGCGCGTCGACAGCGACCTGCTGGCGCGGCTGGCCGACATGGTCGTCGACCGCGAGTGCTGACGCACGCCCCCCCAAGAAGAAGATCGAAGAAGCGAGATGGCCAGCGAACCGACCCTCCTCGAAACGGTGCAACTGCCGGCCGACCTGAAGCAGCGCTCGCGCGCCGAGCTGCGGACGATCACGCAGCAGCTGCGCGACTTCGTGCTGCACAGCGTCAGCCAGACCGGCGGCCACCTCGGCAGCAACCTCGGCACGGTGGAGCTGACGGTGGCGCTGCACTACGTGTACGACACGCCCTACGACCGGATCGTCTGGGACGTCGGCCACCAGACCTACCCGCACAAGGTGCTGACCGGGCGGCGCGCGGCGATGGCCGGGCTGCGCCAGCTCGGCGGCATCGCCGGCTTCCCGCGGCGCGAGGAGAGCGAGTACGACACCTTCGGCACCGGCCACAGCTCGACCTCGATCTCGGCCGCGCTCGGCATGGCGATGGCAGCCAAGCTCAAGGGCCAGGAGCGGCGCGTGGTCGCGGTGATCGGCGACGGCGCGATGACCGCCGGCATGGCCTTCGAGGCGCTGAACAACGCCGGCGTCGCGCACGGCGGCGTGCAGGCAGACCTGCTGGTGGTGCTCAACGACAACAACATGTCGATCAGCCCGCCGGTGGGCGCGCTGAACAAGTACCTGGCGCGGCTGCTGAGCGGCAGCATCTACGCGTCGGCGCGCGAGGGGGCCAAGAGCGTGCTCAAGCACACGCCGCTGTACGAGCTGGCGCGCCGGCTGGAGGAGCACACCAAGGGCCTGGTCGTGCCGGGCACGATCTTCGAGGAGTTCGGCTTCAACTACGTCGGCCCGATCGACGGCCACGACCTGGACGCGCTGATCCCGACGCTGGAGAACCTGCGCATCAAGCGCGGCCCGCAGTTCCTGCACATCGTCACCAAGAAGGGCCAGGGCTACAAGCTGGCCGAGGCCGACCCGGTCAAGTACCACGCGGCCTCGGGGCGCTTCGACCCGCGCGAGGGCTTCCCGAAGGCTGCGCCGGGCAAGCCGACCTTCACCCAGGTCTTCGGCCAGTGGCTGTGCGACATGGCCGAGGCCGACCAGCGGCTGGTCGGGATCACCCCGGCGATGCGCGAGGGCTCGGGCATGGTCGAGTTCCACCAGCGCTTCCCGCGTCGCTATTACGACGTCGGCATCGCCGAGCAGCACGCGGTGACCTTCGCCGCCGGGCTGGCCT
>CAZKCJ010000187.1:0-2143 GCA_964550885.1 uncultured Rubrivivax sp.
GGCGCTGGTCGCGGCCGCGCTGCCGCTGCCGGCGGCGGCCCAGGCCGTGCGCACGCCGCTGCCGGTGCTGGCGCCGGCGCGTGCCGGCAGCCGCTGCGTCGAGCCGCCCGAGCTGATGCGCCGGCTGCACATGCAGCTGCTGCGCCACCAGCGCGACCTGACCGTGCACGCCGGCGAGCGCGGCTCGAAGTACCGGCTGCAGGGCTGCATCGACTGCCACGCGAGCGCCGCGACCGGCAGTATCGCCGCCGCGCCCACCGACTTCTGCGTCGGCTGCCACGCGTACGCGGCGGTGCGCATCGACTGCTTCGAGTGCCACAACCCGAAGGCCGCGCCGCTGGCGCTGGCGAAGGGGCAGCGGTGAGCCGGCGCCGCTTCCTCGGCGCGGCCGCGGCGACGCTGGGCGGCGTGCTGCTCGCGCCCGGCGTGCACCTGATCGAGCTCGCGCGCGCCAGTGCGGGCGCGGATGCGGGTGCGAGTGCCGGTGAGGGTGCGGGTGCGAGCGCCGGTGAGGGTGCGGGTGCGAGCGCCGCGTCCGGCGCGAACCCGGCCGCGCGCTGGGGGATGCTGATCGACCTGAACCGCTGCGTCGCCGGCTGCGACGCCTGCGTGCGCGCCTGCAACGCCGAGAACGGCCTCGACCCGGTGCCCACGCCGACCTCGGCGCAGTGGCTGCGGATCGTGCAGCTCGAGCAGGCCGACACCGGGCGCCGCGCGCAGCTGCCGGTGATGTGCCAGCACTGCGCCGAGCCGCCGTGCGTCGACGTGTGTCCGACCGGGGCGTCGTTCAAGCGGGTCGACGGCATCGTGCTGGTCGACCGCCACCGCTGCATCGGCTGCCGCTACTGCATGCTCGCCTGCCCGTACAAGGCGCGCTCGTTCGTGCACGCGCCGCTCGCGAACCAGCGGCCCGAGGTGCCGCGCGGCCAGGGCTGCGTCGAGGGCTGCACGCTGTGCGTGCACCGGATCGACCGCGGCCAGTACCTGAGCGCCTGCGCCGAGGCCTGCGCGCAGGCGGGCCACCGCGCGATCGTGTTCGGCGACCTGAACGACCGCAGCAGCGAGATCGCGCAGCGGCTGCGCGAGCTCGGCGGCAGCGCACTGCGCGCCGACCTGCAGCTGCACCCGGCGGTGCGCTACCAGGGGCTGTGAGCCGATGGACGCGCGCAGCGGCACCCGCGGCTTCTGGCTGCTCGCCGCACTCGGTGCGGCGCTCACCGGCGCCGGGCTGCTGGCCGCGCACTACCTGGACGAGCACGGCCACGTCGTCACCGGCATGGACAACCAGGTGGTGTGGGGCCTGCCGCACGTGTTCGCGATCTTCATGATCGTCGCTGCATCGGGCGTGCTCAACGTCGCGTCGGTCGGCTCGGTCTTCGGCCACGCGCCGTACAAGGCGCGCGCGCGGCTCGCCGGCCTGTTGTCGCTGGCGCTGCTCGCCGGCGGGCTGCTGGTGCTGGTGCTGGACCTGGGCCGCCCCGACCGGGTGCTGGTCGCGGCCACCAACTACAACTTCCGCTCGATGTTCGCGTGGAACGTGTTCCTGTACTCGGGGCTGGCGGCGGTGGTCGCGGTCTACCTGTGGACGCTGTTCGCGCCCGCAGGCGGGCGCTGGTCGCGGCCGGTCGGGATCGCGGTGCTGGTCTGGCGGATCGTGCTGACCACCGGCACCGGCTCGATCTTCGCGTTCCTGGTCGCACGCCAGGCCTTCGGCTCGGCGCTGCTCGGGCCGCTGTTCGTGGTGCTGTCCTTCGGCTGGGGCCTGGCGGTGTTCCTGATCGCGCAGGCGGCGCTGGAGGCGGCCGGCGGCCGCGCGACGCCGCCGGCGATCCGCCAGCGGCTGACGCGGCTGCTGGGCCTGTTCGTCGCGGCGTCGCTGTTCCTGGTCGCGGTGCTGCACCTGAGCAAGGGCTACTTCGCGCAGCAGCAGGCGCTGCAGGCCTTCCTGCTGCGCGACGGCGGAGTGCTCACGCTGCTGTTCTGGGGCGGCTACGTGCTGGTCGGGTCGCTGCTGCCGCTGGCGCTGGCCTTCGGTCCGCGGTCGGGCGAGCCGCGCGTGGCGCTGCTCGCGGCGATCGCGGTGGTCGCCGGCGCGTTCGCGTGGCTGTTCGCGTTCCTGGTCGGTGGCCAGGCGTTCCCGCTC
>CAZKCJ010000187.1:2153-4375 GCA_964550885.1 uncultured Rubrivivax sp.
GGCGACGGCCGGATCGCGCACTACGCGCCGGCCTGGCCGGAGTGGCTGCTGGGCGTCGGCGGCGTCGGCGCGGCCTGCCTGATCACCGTGGTCGGCACGCACCTGCTCGACTTCGAGCCGGCGGACGATGCGGTGGGGGTGCATTGAGATGAGGCCATGCGTTCGGTCGGAATCGGGCTGCTCGAGACGGTGCTTCGCTGCAGCTGGATCGCCCTTCCGTGCGCGTTCTCGTGGTGCGCGGGGCCGCCGACGGGGTGGCCGACTCCGTTCAGCCAAATTCTTATTCACTCCGTCGGCCACCCCGTCGGCGGCCCGGACGGTGCTGGGCCAACGCCCCTGTTCCCGCGCGCTTCGAAGCAAGCGGCCTTCGCTGAAGAAGCGCGCCAGTGGTGCCGGCAAAGCCGGCGAGGGGGTGGCCAGCGGAGTGAATAAGAATTTGGCTGAACGCAGCCGACTACCCCCTCGTCGGCTTTGCCTCGACGGCCCCGAAACGCAGCGCAGCGCAGCAGCCGGCCCGAACGGCAACGCAGCCCCGGCAGCGCCCGCCAGCGGCGTGACGCTTCACGTCTCAGCGGGTTCGCGCATCGCGCAGTGGATGAGCTGAGATGGACCGGCTGCTGATCGCCGCGACCCACCGCTCGTCGGGCAAGACCACGCTGAGCCTGGGCCTGGCCGCGGCGCTGGCGCAGGGCGCAGCGGTGGTTGCGCCGTTCAAGAAGGGGCCCGACTACATCGACCCGATGTGGCTCGCGCTGGCGACTGGCCGCAGCTGCCGCAACCTCGATCCGTACCTGATGACGCCGGCGCAGCTGCGCCGCTGCTTCGCCGACGGCGCACACGGCGCCGAGCTGGCGCTGGTCGAAGGCAACCTCGGCCTGTTCGACGGCATGTCGCTCGACGGCCGCGACTGCAACGCGGCGCTCGCGCGCCAGCTGCAGCTGCCGGTGCTGCTGGTGCTCGACGTGCGCGGCAGCACCCGCGGCGTCGCGCCGCTGCTGCTGGGCTACCAGGCCTTCGACCGCGCGCTGCAGATCGCCGGCGTCGTGCTCAACCGCGTCGGCGGCAGCCGGCACGAGGCGCGGCTGCGCGCGGTGATCGAGCGCTACACCGACCTGCCGGTGCTCGGCGCGGTCGCCGAGGACCCGCGGCTCGCGCTGGTCGAGCGCCACCTCGGGCTGGTGCCCTGCACCGAGGTCGACGACGCGCGCGCCCGGGTCGCCGCGATCGGCCGCATCGTCGGCGCGCAGGTCGAGCTGGCGCGCGTGCGCGCGCTGGCGGCCGCGGCGCCGCCGCTGGCGCTCGCGCCGCCGCGGCGCACGCCGCGTGGCGGCGGCCTGCGGCTGGCGATCGCGCGCGACCGCGCGTTCGGCTTCTACTACCCCGACGACCTGGACGCGCTGCGCCGCGCCGGCGCCGAGCTGGTCTTCTTCGACGCGCTGTTCATCGGCGGCGGTTTCCCCGAGCGCTGCGTCGACGCGCTCGAGGCCAACGCGCCGATGCGCGCGGCGATCCGCAGCGCGATCGAAGGCGGGCTGCCGACCTACGCCGAGTGCGGCGGGCTGATGTACCTGGCGCGCTCGATCCACTGGCAGGGCCGGCGCGCGGCGATGGTCGGCGCGATCCCCGGCGACGCGGTGATGCAGCCGCGCGCGGTCGGCCGCGGCTACGTGCACCTGCGCGAGACCGCGGCGATGCCCTGGCCCGGCGGCAGCGAGCGCGAGCTGCGCGGCCACGAGTTCCACCACTCGCGGCTCGAGGGGCTGGATCCGGGCGCGCGCTTCGCGTGGCGGGTGCAGCGTGGCCACGGCATCGACGGCGTCAACGACGGCCTGGTCGTGCACAACCTGCTGGCCAGCTACACCCACCTGCGCGACGCCGGCGGCAGCGGCTGGGCGCAGCGCTTCGTCCGCTTCGCCGCCGGCGTGCGCGCCGGCGACCGCCAGCGGCCGGCGGCCGTCTCGAGCAAGGAGCTGAGCGCATGAACCACCCCGTTCGCAGCCATCCGCCGCGCCTGCTGCGCGTGGGCGACCGCGAGATCGCGACCGACAGCGAGGGCTACCTGCTGAACCTGGACGACTGGTCCGAGGAGTTCGCGCGCGCGCAGGCGCGCGCCGAAGGGCTGGAGCTGACGCCGCGGCACTGGGAGCTGATCCGCTTCCTGCGCGAGCACTTCCACAGCCGCGGCGTGCAGGCGCAGGTGCGAGTGATGATCCGGCACTTCA
>CAZKCJ010000187.1:4385-6227 GCA_964550885.1 uncultured Rubrivivax sp.
GCACTTCAGCGCGGTCTGGGGCTCGGAGGCGGGCAGCAACCACGCGCTGCACCGGATGTTCCCGGCGGGCGGGCCGCAGAAGCAGGGCAACCGGCTCGCCGGGCTGCTGCGGACCAAGGGCGAGCACTGAGCCTACTTCCAGCAGTTGACCGCTTTGTGCCGCTGGCAACACTGCATGAACCCCTTGAGCCCACCAGCGACCAGCCAGCGGAGCCGCCGCCGATGAACGCCTTTACCGAGCTGCCGGCGCTGCGCGCCGCCGCCGCCGCGCGCTGCGGCACCGTCCACCTGGTCGGCGCCGGGCCGGGCGACGCCGAGCTGCTGACGCTGCGCGCGGCGCGGCTGCTGGCGCGCGCCGATGCGGTCGTCTACGACCACCTGGTCGGTGCCGACGTGCTCGCGCTGGTCGGCGCCCAGGCGCTGCGCGTGTACGTGGGCAAGCAGCGCGCGCGGCACAGCCTGCCGCAGCCGCGGATCAACGCGCTGCTGGTGCGGCTGGCGCGCGCAGGGCGCGAGGTGGTGCGGCTCAAGGGCGGCGACCCGGGCGTGTTCGGCCGCGTCGGCGAGGAGCTGCAGGCGCTGGCCGCGGCCGGGGTGCCGGTGACGGTGGTGCCCGGGGTCACCGCCGCCTGCGGCGCCGCCGCCTGTGCCGGCATCCCGCTGACCCATCGCGACTTCGCGCAGGCCTGCATCTTTGTCACCGGCCAGCGCCAGGACGGCAGCTGCGAGCTCGACTGGGCGGCGCTGGCGCGCCCGCGCCAGACGGTGGTGATCTACATGGGCCTGGCCGGGCTCGAGCGCATCTGCGCGCAGCTGGTCGCGCACGGGCTGCCGCCCGACTGGCCGGCCGCTGTGGTGTCGCAGGCGACGCTGCCGCGGCAGCAGCTGCGCTGCGCGACGCTGGCGACGCTGGCGCAGCGCGCCGTCGGGCTCGAGTCGCCGAGCCTGGTGATCGTCGGCGAGGTCGTGCGGCTGCACGCGGCGCTGGGCAGCGGCGCCGACGGCCGCCGCGTCGACGCCGACCTGGCCGCCTGCGCTGCCTGAAGCTCGGGCGCCGCTCAGCCGCGCAGCCCGGCGCTCAGCGCGGCTCGGTCGCGCGCGCCTCGACCATGAAGACCGCGGCCTCGACGCGCGAGTTCAGGTTCAGCTTGCTCAGGATGTGGCGCACGTGCAGCTTGACGGTGTCGTGGCTGATGTCCAGCGCGCGCGCGATCGCCTTGTTGCTCTCGCCGCGCGCGAGATGGTCGAGGATCTGGCGCTCGCGCTCGGTCAGCGACGCGAGCGCGCCCTGCCGCGCGCCGGCCTTGCCGCCGCTGTCCAGCAGCTGGCCGAGCTTGGCGATCATCGCCGCGGCCACCGTCAGCTCGCCGCGCGCCGCCTGCGCGATCCCGCGCACGATGTCCTCGGGCTCCATGTCCTTGAGCAGGTAGCCGCGCACGCCGGCGCGCAGCGCGGCCGACAGGTCGGCGTCGCTGTCGCTCATCGTCAGGATCACCGCCGGCGTGTCCAGGTCCTCGGCGCGCATCCGCCGCAGCAGCGCGAGCCCGTCGGTGTTCGGCAGCCGCAGGTCGAGCACCGCCAGGTCGGGCCGGTGGGTGCGCACCGCCGCCAGCAGCTCCTCGGGGTCGGAGACCGCGGCCAGCACCTGCATGCCGCCGCGCGTGCGCAGCAGGTCGGCCAGGCCGTTGCGGCACAGCGCGTGGTCGTCGATCAGCATGACGCGCGGCGCGTTCATCGGCGCGGCTCCACCGCCAGCGGGAAGCTCAGCTGCACGCGCGTGCCGCCGCCGGCGCGCGGCTGCAGCGCGAGCCGGCCGCCCAGCCGCCGCGCGCGCTCGCGCAT
>CAZKCJ010000188.1:0-6200 GCA_964550885.1 uncultured Rubrivivax sp.
CTGCGGCAGGGCGTGTCGCACGGGCCTGCGCCGCGAGCGCCGCGCGCGCCGGCGGCTCCCGCCGGCACGCGGCGGACCAGTCTGGAGATTCGATTCGATGCAGCAGATCATCATCGTCGGGCGCGGCGGCCAGGGCGCGCAGGTCGCCGGCAACCAGCTGGCGCAGGCCTTCTTCACCGAAGGCAAGTACGTGCAGTCCTTCGCCACCTACGGCGGCGCGCGCCGCGGCGGGCCGGTGGCGTCGTCGATCCGGGTTGACGACCGGCCGGTGCAGCTGCGCTGCAACATCGAGCGCGCCGACGCGGTGCTGTGCTTCGACAGCTCGCTGCTGGAGCCGAACTTCCTGAAGGTCGCCGACCGCGACACGCGCATCGTCGTCAACACCGCCAAGCCCAGGGAGGAGCTCGCTGCGCTCGGCGACTACCGGATCATCCCGGTCGACGGCCGCCGGATCGCGCTCGAGTTCGGCATGGGCAAGGTCGTGAACTCGGCGCTGCTCGGCGCGTTCGTGGCGATCCTGGCCGCGCCGCAGCTGGACACGCTGTGCGGAGTGATCGAGCAGACGGCCCCCGCGCTGAAGGACCGCAACGTCGCCGCCTGCCGCCACGCCTGCGAGCTCGCGCGCGGCCTGCTGCAGTGAGGCCATAGGGAGACCGTCGCCGTGAACCTGCCGCTGAGCCCGATCGATTCCCCGTCGCTGTGGACCACCCGCAACTCGCTCGTGCGCGTCACCGGCACCTGGCGCTCGCGCGTGCCCGAGTACCAGTACCAGCCGGCGCCGTGCCTGGCCGCGTGCCCGGTCAACGGCTCGATCGCGCAGTGGATCGGCGCGATCCGCGCCGGCGACCTGCACGCTGCCTGGGAGCTGCTGGTCGAGAACAACCCGTTTCCGGCGATTGCCGGGCGGATCTGCCACCACCCGTGCGAGAGCGCCTGCAACCGCCAGTTCCACGACCAGGCGGTGAGCATCTGCGCGCTCGAGCGCCACGCCGGCGACGCCGCGCTGGCCGCCGGCTGGCAGTACCCGCAGCCTGCAGTCGAGCACCCGCAGCGCATCGCGGTCGTCGGCGGCGGCCCGGCCGGGCTGTCCGCGGCCTACCAGCTGCGCCGGCGCGGCTTCCAGGTGGCGCTGTACGAATCCAGGCCGCAGCTGGGCGGGCTGCTGCGCTACGGCATCCCCGACTACCGGCTCGACAAGGCGGTGCTGGACGGCGAGATCGCGCGCATCGTCGCGCTGGGCGTCGAGCTGCACCTGGGCGCGCCGGTCGCCGACGCCGCTGCGCTGGCCGAGCTGCGCGCGCGCCACGACGCCGTCTACCTCGCCACCGGCGCGTCGCTGTCCAAGCGGCTGCCCGGGCTGGACTACACGCAGCCCTGGGTCGTCGACAGCGCCGACTTTCTCGCCGCGGTGAACGCGCACGAGGCCGCCCCCGCGGGCGCGCGCGTGGTCGTCGTCGGCGGCGGCAGCGCGGCGATGGACGTGGCGCGCACCGCGCGCCGCCTGGGCCGGCAGGTGACGGTGCTCGCGCTCGAGCCCGAGGACGCGCTGCCCGCGCAGCGCGTCGAGGTCGACGAGGCCGACGAGGAGGCCGTGCGCTTCGTCTGCGGCGCGATGCTGCAGCGCGCGGAGCCTGCCGGCGGCGGCCTGCGCCTGCACTGCGTGCGCGTGCGGTTCGCGCCGGGTGCGCGCCGCGGCGAGTTCACGGTGACGCCGCTGGCCGGCAGCGACTTCACGCTCGACGCCGACCTGGTCGTGCCGTCGATCGGGCAGAACGCCGACCTCGCGCGCTGGAGCCCGCAGCTTGCCGCCGACGGCCCGGTGATCGCCACCGGCGGCAGCTGGCAGACGAGCATGCCCGGCGTGTTCGCCGGCGGCGACCTCGCCAGCCTGCAGCGCTTCTTCACCGAGGCGGTGGGCATGGGCAAGAAGGCGGCGATCGAGATCGCGCGCTACGTGCAGGGGCAACCTGCGGCCGAGCTCGCGATCGGCGCGACCGTGCCTGTAGCCGAGATCAACACCCACTACTACCCGCCGGCCGAGCGCAACCAGCAGCAGACCGTGGTCGTGACCGAGCGCCTGCAGGGCTTCGGCGAGGTGCAGCAGCCGCTGGCCGACGCCGCCGCGCTGGCGGAAGCGCAGCGCTGCTTCAGCTGCGGCACCTGCACCCACTGCGACAACTGCTACTACTACTGCCCGGACGCGGCGATCGAGCGCACCGAGACCGGCTACGCGGTGAAGTACGACTACTGCAAGGGCTGCGGGCTGTGCGTCGAGGAGTGCCCGACCGGCTCGATCCGGATGCGCAACGAGATGGGGCTGTGACCATGTCCGCGGTACTCGAACGCAAGCCCGCCGTGCTGCTGAGCGGCAACCACGCGGTCGCCACCGCGGTGATGCTGGCGCGGCCCGACGTGATCCCGGTCTACCCGATCACGCCGCAGACGCCGATCCTCGAGCGCATCACCGAGCTGCACAGCCAGGGCCGCATCCGCGCCGAGATGCTGACGCCCGAATCCGAGCACTCGGCGATGGCCGCGTGCATCTCGGCCTCGGCCACCGGTGCGCGCGTGTTCACCGCGACCTCGTCGCAGGGCCTGCTGCTGATGCACGAGCTGCTGCACTTCGCGTCGGGCGCGCGCACCTCGATCGTGATGTGCAACGTCAACCGCACGCCGGCCTCGCCCTGGGGCTTCTGGCCTGACCAGATCGACAGCCTGGCGCAGCGCGACACCGGCTGGATCCAGCTGTACAGCGAGAGCCCGCAGGAGTCGCTGGACGACGTGATCCAGCTGTTTCGCGTCGCCGAGGCGGTCAAGGTGCCGGCGATGGTCAGCCACGACGCGTTCTACGTGTCGCACGCGATGGAGCCGGTGGACGTGCCGGCGCAGCAGACGGTGGACGCCTTCCTGCCGCCGTTCCGGCCGGAGTTCAGCCTCGACAACGCCCTCGGCGCGTCCTTCGGCACCCCCGCCGACCAGGTCAACTGGCGGCGCACGCGGGTGGACCTGGACGCGGCGATGGCGCGCGTGCCCGAGCTGATGCGCGAGGCCGGCCGCCTGTGGGGCGAGCTCACCGGGCGCCCCTACGACCTGGTCGAGCGCCACCGCCTCGACGGCGCGCAGGTGGTGCTGGTGACGATGGGTTCGATGGCCGGCACGGTGCGCCACGCAGTCGACGAGATGCGCGCGCAGGGCATGCCGGTGGGCATGCTCAAGGTGCGGCTCTTCCGCCCGCTGCCCGCGGCGATGCTGCGCGCCGCGCTCGCCGGCGTGCCGTGCGCGCTCGTGCTCGACCGCAACTACTCGCCCGGCACCGGCGGCGTGCTGCACCAGGAGCTGAAGAGCGCGCTGTTCGGCATGGCCGGCGCGCCGCGCGTGCACGGCCTGCTGACCGGGGTCGGCGGCGTCAACGTGTCGCCGGGCAGGATCCGCGCGCTGGTCGAGGAGTTCGGCGAGCGCGACGCGCAGCCCGAATCCGTCTGGGTGGAGTGAAGCACATGCAGAACATCGACTACGAAGACCAGGGGCTGCTGTGCTCGGGCCACGTCGCCTGCCCGGGCTGCGCCGAGCCGGTGGCGATCCGGCTGATCCTCAGCACCATCGGCGCGGACGCGATCGGCGTGGTCTCGCCGTCGTGCACCGCGATGATCAGCGGCGCGTTCCCGATCTCCGCGGTGAAGGTGCCGATGTTCCACACCACGCTGGAGTCGGCGGCGGCCACCGCCAGCGGCATCAAGCGCGCGCTCGTCGCCCGCGGCCGGCGCGACACCACCGTGTTCTGCTTCGCCGGTGACGGCGGCACCTACGACATCGGGCTGCAGTCGCTGTCGTCGGCGATCGAGCGCAACGAGGACATCCTGTACTTCTGCTTCGACAACGAGGGCTACATGAACACCGGCGGGCAGAAGAGCTCGTCGACGCCGCTGGGAGCGGTCACCGGCAGCACGCCGGCGGGCAAGGTCACGCAGAAGAAGAACATCGTCGAGATCCTGGCCGCGCACCGCACCGCCTACGTGGCCACCGCCAGCCCGTCGCACCTGAACGACCTGCGCGCGAAGATCGAGCGCGCGAAGGCGATCCGCGGCACCAAGGTGATCATCGTGCTGATCCCCTGCGTGCCCGGCTGGGGCATCGCCGACGACGCCGCGGTGCGCACCGCGCGCAAGGCGGTGGAGTCGGGCGTGTTCCCGCTGTTCGAGATCGAGGACGGCGTGCACTACCGGATCACCGCCGGCAAGGCCGACGCCGACCCGGGGGTCGGCAGCTACCTCGACGAGCAGGCGCGCTACCGCGGCCTGGACGCCGACCGGGTTGCCGCGCTGCAGGCCGAAGTCGACCTGCAGTGGCAGCGGCTGCAGCAGGCCGCCGCGGCGTCGTAGGCGGCGCGGCAGCGCCGCGGACTGCGGCCACGCCGGCGTCTGCAGCGGTCGGCACCGACGTCGTGAGCGGCCCGGCGGCGCTGCGGGCTGCGTTCTCGCCGGCCACGACCGCACGCTGACGCGCAGCGCAGCGCGCTGAACGCCGCGCGCCGCACCAGCCCGCCAGCCGCGCCCGCCGCACCCGTGGTCGGCTCGGGCGGCAGTGCGGCGCGCCCGCAGCGCGCTCAGCTCGCGGTCACCTGCCGCACCGCGCGCTCCCACGCGGCCATCCGCTCGGCCGCCTGCGCGCGCGGCAGCTGCGGCTCGAAGCAGCGCTGCACCCGCCACTGCGCGGCGAGCTCGGCGGGGTCGCGCCACAGCCCCACCGCCAGCCCGGCCAGGTAGGCGGCGCCGAGCGCGGTGGTCTCGGTGACCTGCGGCCGCACCACCGGAATGCCGAGCAGGTCAGCCTGGAACTGCATCAGCAGGTCGTTGACGCTGGCGCCGCCGTCCACCCGCAGCTCGGCCAGCGGCGCCCCGCCGGCAGCCTGCGCGTCGCGGTCCATCGCCTGCAGCAGCGCCGCGCTCTGGAACGCGATGCTCTCGAGCGCGGCGCGCGCGATGTGCGCGATCGTGCTGCCGCGGGTCAGGCCGACGATCGCGCCGCGCGCGTCGGGCTGCCAGTAGGGCGCGCCCAGCCCGGTGAAGGCCGGCACCACGACCACGCCGCCGCTGTCGGGCACGCTGGCGGCCAGCGCCTGCACGTCGGCGCTGGCGGGAATCGCGCGCAGCCCGTCGCGCAGCCACTGCACCACCGCGCCGCCGACGAACACGCTGCCCTCGAGCGCGTACTGCGGCTGCGCCGAGACCTGCGCGGCCGCCGTGCTGAGCAGCCCGTTGGCCGACGGCTGCAGCTGCGCGCCGGTGTGCAGCAGCAGGAAGCAGCCGGTGCCGTAGGTGTTCTTCGCGAGGCCAGCGTCGAAGCAGGCCTGGCCGAACAGCGCCGCCTGCTGGTCGCCGGCGATGCCGGCGATCGGGATCGGCCGGCCGAAGATCGCCGCCGCGGTCTGGCCGTACACGTGGCTCGACGGCTGCACCTGCGGCAGCACGTTCGGCGGGATCCGCAGCGCCTGCAGCAGGCCCTGGTCCCAGACGTTGTGGCGGATATCGAACAGCATCGTGCGCGCGGCGTTGGTCACGTCGGTCGCGTGCACGCTGCCGCCGGTCAGCTGCCACAGCAGCCAGCTGTCGACCGTGCCGAAGGCGAGCGCGCCGTGCGCGGCGGCGATGTGCGCGCCGCTGACGTGGTCGAGCAGCCAGCGCAGCTTCGGGCCGGAGAAGTACGGGTCGATCCGCAGCCCGGTGGTGTGCTGCACCTGCGGCTCCAGCCCCTGCGCGCGCAGCTGCGCGCAGTAGGGCGCGGTACGGCGGTCCTGCCAGACGATCGCCGGGTGCACCGGCCGGCCGCTGCGCCGGTCCCACAGCACCGTGGTCTCGCGCTGGTTGGCGATCGCAACCGCGGCAAGGTCGGCGGCCTGCAGCCCGGCGCGCTGCAGCGCCTCGTGCGCGGTCGCCAGCTGGGTGGCCCAGATCTCCTCGGCGTCGTGCTCGACCCAGCCGGGCTGCGGGTAGCTCTGGCGGATCTCGCGCTGCGCGAGCGCGATCACCCGGCCGGCGGCGTCGATGACCAGGCTGCGCGAGCTGGAGGTGCCCTGGTCGAGCGCGAGGATGAAGGCCATGCGGGCGGCTCCGGTGGCGCGAGGCCGGCGGCCCCGCGTGCCGCGAATCTAGCCCGAACTTTGAGCCTGCCGAAGACGTAAGTCCTTGATCCCACAGCGATTG
>CAZKCJ010000189.1:0-1484 GCA_964550885.1 uncultured Rubrivivax sp.
CCGGCGCGAGCTTCACGCCCGGCTCCTTCACCCGGCCCGACACCGAGAACGAACGCACGCCGCGGCGGCCGCGGCGGCCCTGCGCGCCGAACCACTCGGGCCCGCGCTCGACCAGCTCGCGCACCCAGTACAGCGTCTCCAGGTTGTGCACCAGCGTCGGCCGCCCGAACAGCCCGACCTGCGCGACGTAGGGCGGGCGCAGCCGCGGCAGCCCGCGCTTGCCCTCGATCGACTCGATCATCGCCGACTCTTCGCCGCAGATGTAGGCGCCGGCGCCGCGGCGCAGCTCGATCGCGGGCAGGTCCGCGCACGGCGGCTCGGCGCGCAGCCGCGCCAGCTCGCGCGCGAGCAGCGCGCGGCAGCCGTGGTACTCGTCGCGCAGATACAGGTAGACCTTGTCGGCCTGCACCGCCCAGGCGGCGATCAGCGCGCCCTCGAGGAAGCGGTGCGGGTCGCGCTCGAGGTAGTGGCGGTCCTTGAAGGTGCCGGGCTCGCCCTCGTCGATGTTCACCGCCATCAGCCGCGGCGCCGGCTCGGCGCGCACCGCGCGCCACTTGCGCCCGGTCGGGAAGCCCGCGCCGCCGAGCCCGCGCAGCTGCGCGTCGTCGAGCGTGGCGATCAGCGCGTCGGCACCGAGCTCGCCGCGCAGGCAGCGCGCGAGCAGCGCGTAGCCGCCCTGCGCGCGGTAGGAGTCGAAGTCGAGCTGCGGCTGCAGCGCGTCGGTGCTGCGCCCGGCGCGCACCGCGGCCACCACCGCGTCGCTGCCGGCGCGGCCGACCGGATGCTGGCCGACCACCGCCACCGGCGCCTGCTCGCAGCGGCCGACGCAGGGCGCGGCCAGCACTCGCACGCCGGCGCCGAGCAGCGCCGGCAGCTGCTGCCGCAGCTCGGCCGCGCCCGCGAGCTCGCAGGGCAGGCTGGAGCACACGCGCACGGTCAGCGGCGGCGGCGGCGTCTGCCCTTCGCGGACCACGTCGAAGTGGTGATAGAAGGTCGCGACTTCGTAGACCTCGGTCTGCGCCAGGCGCAGCTCGGCGGCCAGCGCCGCCAGGTGACGCGCGCTCAGGTGGCCGAAGTGGTCCTGCAGCTTGTGCAGGTGTTCGATCAGCAGCTCGCGCGTGCGCGGCGCCGCGCCCAGCAGCGCCTGCACCTCGGCCAGCGCCACCGGGTCGACGCCGCGGCCCTTGGGCAGCGCGCGGCGCTGCACGCGGGTCGGCGCGGCGGCAGTCGCAGGCGCGGGGTCGGACATGGGGGATCGATCAGCAGGGGCAGGTTGCCGGGGCGGTTGGTCGGGCGGTTGGTCGGGCGGTTGGTCGGGCGGTTGGTCGGGCGGTTGGCCGGGGCGGTTGGTCGGGGCGGTTGGTCGGGCAGTTGGCCGCGCGGTTGGCCGGGGCAGTGCGCAGCGGCGCTTCGCCGGCAGTCGCGTCGCTCAGCGCAGCGCAGCCCGGGTTCATCGGCACTGTAGCGCGGCCGGCCCGGCGGCT
>CAZKCJ010000189.1:1494-6170 GCA_964550885.1 uncultured Rubrivivax sp.
CAGCCTTCTGCCGCTGGAGAAGCGGCCGGGCCAGGTCAGCCTCGCCGCGCTCAGCCTCGGCGCGGCGCCACCCGGGGCCAGCGGGTCGGGCCTGCTTGCCGCGCTGCGGGCGGCGGCCGCCCAGGCGCCCACCATCGGCGTTGCTAACGCGATGCTGGTCGACACCGCCGGCCGCCGCATGACGCCGGCTTTCCGGCGGTTCCTGCCAGCCGCGGCGCGCTAGCCCAGCGCGGTGTCCAGGAACATCATCACGCCGAAGCCCGCCATCAGGCCCAGCGTCGCAGCGCTCTCGTGGCCGTTGCGGTGGGTCTCGGGGATGACCTCGTGCGACACCACGAAGATCATCGCGCCGGCCGCAAGGCCCAGCCCGATCGGGTAGGCGATCGGCAGGCCTCCGGCCAGCCCCAGGCCGACCACCGCACCCAGCGGCTCCATCAGCCCCGAGGCCACCGCGATCAGGATCGCCGGGCGCAGCGCCACGCCGATCGCGCGCAGCGCCAGCGCCACCGCCAGGCCCTCGGGGATGTCCTGGATCGCGATCGCGGCGGTCAGCGGCAGGCCGACCGCGAGGTCCGCCTGCGCGAAGCTCACGCCGATCGCCATGCCTTCGGGCAGGTTGTGCAGCACGATCGCCAGCACGAACAGCCACACGCCGCCGACGCGCGCGTCGGCCGGGCCGTGCACGCCCGAGCTTTCGTGCGCGTGCGGCGTGAAGCAGTCCAGCCCCAGCATCAGCAGCGTGCCCAGCCCCAGGCCGAGCGTGACCACCAGCGCGCCCGCGACGCCGCTGCCCAGCTGGGCGGTGGCCGCGTCCAGCGCCGGCAGGATCAGCGAGAACGAACTGGCCGCCAGCATCATGCCGGCGGCGAAGCCGAGCATGCCGTCGCGCATCCGGGTGTCGATCGTGCGCACCGCCAGCGCCAGCAGCGCGCCGAGCGCGGTCGCACCGAAGCCGGCCAGCCCGCCCCACAGTGCCAGCCGCAGGCTCGCGCGGCTGGCGCCGGTGAAGGCCTCCAGGCCGCTGGCGAGCAGCAGCCACACGACCGCGATCAGCGCCGCCACCAGCCCCAGCGCCGCCGGCCGGTGCGCGCGCCACTGGCGCTGCCAGGCCCGCAGCAGCGTCGCGTTCGCCGCGCGCGGCGACTCAGCGCCGGCCATCGCGGTGCGAGCCTGCGCCTGCAGGCCGGCGGCAGCGCGGCGAAGCGGTGCTGCGGCGTTGCGCAGCGCGCTGCCGCCGCGCCGAAGCCACCCGTGCGGCAGCCAGCGGGCGCGTCGCCGCGCGGCTCGACCCAGCTCGCCGCCGCGGCAACGCGCAAGGTGCGCCGGCAGCCGCGGCTGCAGCCACGCTCGGCCAACGCCACCCGCCACGCGCGGCGTCGGGCGGGCGGATCGGCGGCGCCGCTGCGGGCTTCACGATGCGGATGGTCGACACAGGCGGGCGCGATCGTAGTCCAGCACCCCGCGGCGCAGCGGTGGGCAGCGCCGCTCCTATCATGCGCCGCAGCCTGCCGCCCGCAGCCGCCCGTTCACCCGAGCCCGCACCATGATCCCGCTGTCCATCCTCGACCTGGCCCCGATCACGCAGCAGGGCTCGGCGCGCGAGGCCTTCGCCAACACCGTGCAGATCGCGCAGCACGCCGAGCGCTGGGGCTTCAACCGCTACTGGCTGGCCGAGCACCACGGCATGCCCGGCATCGCCAGCGCCGCGACCGCGGTGCTGATCGGCCACGTCGCCGGCGCGACCGCGACGATCCGCGTCGGCGCCGGCGGCGTGATGCTGCCGAATCACGCGCCGCTGGTCATCGCCGAGCAGTTCGGCACCCTCGACGCGCTCTATCCGGGCCGTATCGACCTGGGCCTGGGCCGCGCGCCGGGCACCGACCCGCGCACCTCGCAGGCGCTGCGGCGCAACCTCGACACCGACCCGCAGGCCTTCCCGCAGGACGTGCAGGAGCTGATCGCGTACTTCGAGGGCACGGCCCCGGTGCGCGCGATCCCCGGCGACGGCCAGCGCGACATCCCGGTGTGGATCCTCGGCTCGAGCCTGTTCGGCGCGCAGCTGGCGGCGCTGCTGGGGCTGCCGTACGCGTTCGCGTCGCACTTCGCGCCGGCGCAGATGATGGCCGCGGTCGAGCTGTACCGCGCCCGCTTCCGGCCGTCGCGCCGGCTGCAGCGGCCGCACGTGATGCTGGCGATGAACGTGTTCGCGGCCGACACCGACGCCGCTGCGCGGCTGCTCGCGTCGTCGTGGCAGCAGGCCTTCGTCAATCTGCGCCAGGGCCGCGCCGGCCGGCTGCCGCCGCCGGTTGCCGGCTACGCCGAATCGCTGCCGCCCGCGGCGCGCGCGCTGCTCGACGAGGTGCTCGCCTGCACCGCGATCGGCGACCCCGCCACCGTCGCCGCGCAGATCAGGGCCTTCATCGACGCGACCGACACCGACGAGCTGATGCTGACCAGCAACGCCTACGACCACCACGCGCGGCTGCGCTCGTACGAGATCGTCGCGCAGCAGCTGCTGGGTAGCCGCGGTGGGAGCTGAACCGCTCGTTGTGTCGCCTAACGACTACCACGAACGGTTAGACTTCAGCAGGTGCGGAGGCAAAAATCGGCTTCATGCCGTGTGAGCCGCCGGCTTCGGCCAGCGGGTCCTATACCTCCCACCCCTCATGCCGACGCCCCCGGGTCCGCGACCAGGGGGCGTTTCTTGTTGTAGACGACGCCCTTGCGGCCGCCCTCGATGCGGTCCAGGTCGTCGATTTCGATCACCTTGTCCCAGACGAGCTCGGCGTAACGCGACTCGCCGCGCTCGTAGTGGCGCTGCAGCGCCCACAGGAAGTAGTCCACCGCCTGCAGGCCCGCAGTGTCCGGTGGCGTGCTGGCGACGATCTCCATCTCGGCCGAGCGCCGCGCGCCGTATTGCTGCTCGAAGCGCGCCTCGGCCTGCTCGATCGCCCTGCGGAAGGCATGCGTGCGCGCCTTGTTGCCGCGCCTGGCGAAGCAGATGTGCAGCCGGTCGGCGAAGGGGTGGTAGCGGCGGAACAGCTCCTCGACCAGCGTGTCGTACAGCTCGTCGCCGCGGTAGCGATAGGCCGGCTCGCGCTCGTTGCGCTGGCGCACGTAGGCGAGCAGCGCGGCCTTGCTGCGCACGGCGGCATAGAAGCGCAGGTCCAGACCCAGCAGCACCTTGAACACCTCGCGCCGCACCTCGGCCACGTCGTCCTTGGCATGAAAGGCGCGCGCGGTCTTGCCGCGCTCGGGCTGCATCGACGGCACGCGCCTGAAGTACGGATCGGCCAGCAGGTCGGCGCGCAGTTGCGCAAGCGCGCGCTGCAGCGCGGCCGGGTCGGCGACATCGAGCTTGCCGACGATGAAGGTCCTGGAGCAGCCCTCCTGCCCGACCAGGATGCGGCCCTTGGCGTCGAACAGCGTGGGGTCGCCCGCCTCGTCGACGAAGAAGTGCAGCGTGCTGGGCGGGTCGGCCGCGGACATCGCTCAACCCGGCGCCGGCTGAAACGCGCCGGGCCAGCCGCCGTGCGCGTCGATCACGCGGTCGATCTCGGTCATCAGGCGGATGGTTTCGGACAGCGCGACGACGATCTTCTGGTAGTGGGCGATGTCGTCGTCGCTGAGCGTGCGGCCCTTGCGGTCCTTGAGCCACTTCTCGCAGACCTGGTAGCCGCCGATGTGAAACTTCCACACGGGCTCGGGGACGCCGCGGAAGCCGGTGGTCTGCCTCTTGTCGACCCAGACGGTGTCGCGCGACCACGAGATCTTGTCGACCTCGGGATTCCGGTCGCCGATGAACTCGGTCATGGGCTTGGCAAGCGTGGGCGACTCCAGCAGGTGCAGGGCCGCCAGTTCGCCACCGAGGCCAGCCAGCGAGCGGAACACATCCAGGCTCCCGGGCAACGGCAGGCGCGGGAACTCAGACTTCAGGAACTCCGCGTAGCGTTTCCGATAGCCTGGGCTTTCAAACACCGCGTAGGCGTAGTGAAAGACGTCTTCGGGGCTGAGCCCAGACGGCAGCATGCATGGGCCCTCCTGCGGGCGGCCCAAGGCCCCAGCCAGTGATTTCAGGAAGACAGCGGAGAAATTGCATTGCCGTTCGCTCGCAACGCTACTCTGCGGACTTTCCGCGTCTCCCGTCAAATAGAGCGGGAACACGCTGTTCGTGTCATACGCTGAAAGTGCCTTGTGCGAGCTAACAGTTCTTGCAACCCAGACGTCCCACTTGTCCTTCGTCATGCGGGTTGCAAGCATTGTCAGGTTTCTTCCGTCGCCAACGACGTGTCTCATCGTCGGCCACGAACGCCCCCAAACCAAGGTCGAGTCGAAGAATATCCAGCGGGAGTCCAATGGGCGGTAGTTGGTCTGTATGACGCGCTTGGGAATATCGACGAGCTTCAACTCAGCGCGCGCACGTCTTACATCCCACCCCTTCTTAACGGCGACGTCATATGCTTCGAGCACTGCGGCGTCGTCGAGCCGGGATTGATTGAACTCACATACTCGCTCGACGAGCGCATCTCTATCGAAGTCAATCACAAGGTTGTCGCGAGCAGTGATATAGCCCGCTCCGTTTGCAGGCATTGCAATTGGAAGACTCGGCCACGCCTCAAACTGGCTCAATGTCGTTTCGTGTGGAAGGCGACGGTCTCATTTGGCCGGTGCTGATA
>CAZKCJ010000190.1:0-4648 GCA_964550885.1 uncultured Rubrivivax sp.
CCACAGGCGCATCATGTCCTCGACGCTCATCTCCGCCGGCACCAGCTGCACCACCTCGTCGGCGCGCCAGCCGCCTGCGGTGGACAGGCTCGACGCGTCGAGCAGCGGCTCGCGCTGCAGCTCGCGCATCACCCAGGCCAGCACCACCAGCTCGGTGGCTGCGCTGCCGCTCCACACCGACAGCAGCAGGTGCACGTCCAGCGCCAGCGGGCGGTTGCGGCGCCCGGCTGCGGCCGGCGGGCTCGGGCGCGCATTGCGCAGCTGCTCGTTCACGGTGACCCGGTGCGGCCACACGCTGAGCACCGCGCCTTCGCCGCCCAGCTCGGCCAGCAGGCCGCCCGAGCCGACCGCCTGGAAGCTGCACGGATGCGCGGCGCGCAGCGCCGCCGGGTAGGCGTTGCTCAGCCGCGCCGCCAGCGAGTCGGCGAGCGAGATCAGCGCGAACTCGTTGGCCATCTCGGCTCAGCCCGCGCCGGCGTCGTTGCTGGCGTCGCCACCGGCCACCGGCAGCTCGCCGTGCACCGCCTCGAAGCGGTCGATCGCGCCCGACAGCAGCAGCAGCAGCGCCTTCGCGTAGGCGGGGGTCATCACGACGCTGGTGCGCCGCGCCAGCGCGTCCATGCCGTCGAAGGCCTGCGCGAAGCGCAGCAGCACCTCGTAGTGGCCGAAGCCGACTTCGAAGTGGTTCACGTAGTCGAAACCGCGCGCGTCGCCTTCGATCGGCGCGAGCTCGCGATCGCCGGCGGGGCTGGCCCACACTCTCATGCAGGCGACCGGTGCACGCGCCGTGCCAGCCCCGCCGGCTGCGCCGAAGGCTTGCAGATCAAGGACTTGCGGCACCGGCCGGGGCGCGGTGTCACACGCCGGCCGTGACACCGCGCGCCGGCCGCGTCGCGGGCCGCTGTCACCGCGCCGGGTTACAGCGCACGTTACGCGCGGACCATGCGCAGCGGATGCAGCGCGACCGGGCGGCGGAGCGGCGGGGCGGCGGGACGGTGGGGCGGCGCTCGCTCGCAGCCGCGGCGTTCAGCGGGCGTCGCGCCCGCCGATCTGCCAGTGCTTCATCTTGCGGTACAGCGTCATGCGCGACCAGTGCAGCAGCCGCGCCGCCTGGCTGCGGTTCCACTCGCAGCGCTCGAGCGCGTCGAGGATCCGCGCCGGCTCGGCGGCCGCGCCGTCATCCGCGGGCAGCGGCAGGTCGGCGCAGTCCAGCGCCGCACCGTCGAAGACGATGCAGCCGGCCTCGACCAGGTTGCGCAGCTCGCGCGCGTTGCCCGGCCAGTCGTGCCGCAGCAGACGCTGCCGCGCCGCCGGGGTCAGCTGCAGCTTCGCGCGGCCGCTGCGGGCGGCGAACTGCGCGGCGAAGTGGTCGAACAGCACCGGTATGTCGTCGCGCCGCTCGCGCAGCGGCAGCAGCTCGACCCGCGCGACGTTGAGGCGGTAGTACAGGTCGGCGCGAAAGCGGCCGGCGCACACCGCCTGGTCGAGCGCGCCGTGCGTGGCCGCGACCACCCGGAAGTCCACCCGCCGCGCGCGCAGCGCACCCAGCGGAAAGACCTCGTGCGTCTCGAGCACGCGCAGCAGCTTGGCCTGCGCGAGCAGCGGCATGTCGCCGATCTCGTCGAGGAACAGCGTGCCGCCCTGCGCCAGCGTCACCTTGCCCGGGTAGGCCTGCGCCGCGCCGGTGAAGGCGCCGCGCTCGTGGCCGAACAGCTCGCTGTCGAGCAGCGTGTCGGGCAGCGCCGCGCAGTTGATCGACACCAGCGGGCCGCGCCGGCGCGGGCTCAGCGCGTGCAGCGCCTGGGCGACGCACTCCTTGCCGGTGCCGGTCGCGCCGGTGATCAGCACGCTGCAGTCGGCCGCGGCCAGCTTCGGCAGCCGGCGCCGCAGCGCACGCACCGGCTCGCTGACGCCGACGATCGTCTGCAGGACCAGCGCCGCCGCGGGCTCGACGAGCGCCGGCGAATGCGCAGCCTGGATCGACATGACGGGGACTTGCGGGCGAGGCGCGCAGTCTAGGTGGCATCTGCGGCAGGCACCATCCTGCCACTTAGGGGGGCGGTTGGCGAGCCCGACGGCGGCAAACACCGCCGCGCAGCCCGGAAACGGGCTCGCTGCCGCCGCGGCCGATCCGCCCGGGCGCGGCGCGTGGTGCAATCCGGGGATGAGCACCGCCACCCCACCCCGCCACGGCGGCGAACGCGTCGCCGCCGCGCTGGCCGCCGCCGGCACCACCCACCTGTTCACGCTGTGCGGTGGCCACATCTCGCCGATCCTGGTCGCCGCCAAGGCGCGCGGGATCACGATCGTCGACGTGCGCGACGAGGCCACCGCGGTGTTCGCCGCCGACGCGCACGCGCGGCTGTCGGGCAGCACCGGGGTCGCCGCGGTCACCGCCGGGCCGGGGCTGACCAACACGCTGACCGCACTGAAGAACGCGCAGCTCGCGCAGAGCCCGCTGCTGCTGCTGGGCGGCGCCGCGCCGACTGCGCTGCAGGGGCGCGGCGCGCTGCAGGACATCGAGCAGCAGCCGCTGGTCGCGCCGCACGTCAAGTGGCTGAAGCAGGTGCGCCAGGTCGCCGAGCTCGGGCCGGCGGTCGAGGAGGCGCTGGCGGTCGCGCGCGCCGGCGTGCCCGGGCCGACCTTCGTCGAGTGCCCGGTCGACCTGCTGTACGAGGAGGCCGCGGTGCGCAGCTGGTACACCGACGCTTCGGGCAAGGGCAGCTCGCCGGGCGAGCGGATGCTGCGCTGGTACCTGCGCCGCCACGCCGACGGCCTGTTCGCCGACGCTGGCGCGCCCTACGAGGCGCGCGCGCGCTCGGTCGAGCTGCCGCGGGCGATGGCCAGCGTCGCCGACCGCGCCGCCGCCGCGCTGGCCAAGGCCGAGCGGCCGCTGCTGGTGATCGGCAGCCAGGCGGTGGTCAACGCCGGCGGCATCCAGACGCTGCGCGACGCAGTCGAGCAGCTGCAGGTGCCGGTGTACCTGTCGGGCATGGCGCGCGGCCTGCTGGGGCGCGAGCACCGGCTGCAGCGCCGGCACGCGCGCCGCGCCGCGCTGCGCGAGGCCGACTGCGTGCTGCTCGCCGGCGTGCCCTGCGACTTCCGGCTCGACTACGGCGGCCACATCCGGCGCTCGGCCACGCTGATCGCCGCCAACCGCAGCACGAAGGACGCGCGGCTGAACCGGCGGCCGACGATCGCCGCGATCGGCGACGCCGGCAACTTCATCGCCGAACTCGCCGTGCGGCTCGAAGGCGGCGTGCCGCGCGCGCCCTGGCTGCAGGCGCTGGCCGCGCGCGACGCTGCGCGCGAGGGCGAGATCGACGCGCAGGGCAGCGCGCGCGGCGCGCATCTGAACCCGATCGCGCTGCTGCGCGCAGTCGAGCGCCAGGCTGCCGCCGACGCGGTGTTCGTCGCCGACGGCGGCGACTTCGTCGCCACCGCGTCGTACATCCTGCGCCCGCGCCGCCCGCTCGCGTGGCTGGACCCGGGCGCCTTCGGCACGCTCGGCGTCGGCGCCGGCTTCGTGCTCGGCGCCGCGTCGATGCCCGCGCGCACGCAGACCTGGCTGATCTGGGGCGACGGCGCCTGCGGCTTCGGCCTGAGCGAGATCGACACGCTGGTGCGCCACCGCGTGCCGGCGATCCTGCTGGTCGGCAACGACGCCGGCTGGACGCAGATCGCACGCGAGCAGGTGAAGATGCTCGGCGACGACGTCGGCACGGTGCTCGCGCGCAGCGCCTACCACGAGGTCGCGCGCGGCTTCGGCGCCGAGGGGCTGGAGCTCAAGCGCGACGCCGACATCGAGCCGGTGCTGGCCGAGGCCTGCGCGCTGGCCGCGGCCGGCAAGACGGTGCTGGTCAACGCCTGGCTGGACAAGACGACGTTTCGCGACGGCTCGATCTCGATGTGAGCGACGCACGGGCGCTCGCCCGCGTGCGCGGCGTGCCCGCCTGCGCGGGGCGTGCGCACGATCCTGCGCATCGCGAGCGCCCCCACCGCCGCGCACCGCGCACCGCGCACCGCGCACCAAGCACCAGGCACCGCGCTTCGCGCGCGCCCGCAGCGGCAACAACCGGCTACACATGGTCACCGCCGGCCGGGGCCCGGCCGTGAAATCATCGGCCATCGGCGGCGCCCTCGCGCGCCGCCGGCGGCACCGGCCAGCCGGTTGCCGCGAGCCCAGCCTGCGGAGGTGGCCACCATGTCCGACGAGTTCGACGACGCCCTGCCCACCGGTAGCCGGCCAGCCGCCGGCATGGACGTCGCGCCGGCGCAGCTGCCCGAGCTGATCGCCGACGTCTATCGCGACGCCGCGGTGCCGCTGCGCACGCGGCTGGTCGAGTGCCTGCTGCGCCCGCTCGGGCCGCTCGGGCTGGTCGCGGTCGCCGCCGGCGCCTTCGGTGCGCTGCTGCAGCGCGGCGGCTATCGCGAGATCGCGGTCACCGCCGAGGATGCGCTGCGGATCTCGCCCGACCAGGTGCTCGAGCTCGCGCGCTACGTCGAGCAGGCCTGCCCCGACAGCCTGCTGCAGCTGGGCTCGCTGCTGGCCGACTCGCCGCTGGGCATGGCCGGCATCACCGCGTCGGTGCTGCTGCTGACGCTGCAGGCCTGGCGCCAGCGCCGGCCGCAGCGCTGAGCACGGCCG
>CAZKCJ010000190.1:4658-6169 GCA_964550885.1 uncultured Rubrivivax sp.
GCACGGCCGGCCCAGCGCGCCGCCGCGCAGCGCGTTGCCGCTAGGCCGGCGGCGGCTCCGCGGCGGTGTCGGCGGGCGCTGCCGGCCCCTTGGGTTCGTTGGCCTTGCGCTGCGCCTTCTCTTCCTTCTTGCGCTTCTTCGCCAGCTCGCGCTGCCGCTTCTCGTACTGGTAGTTGGGCTTGGCCATCAGCAGCTCTCACGGTCGGGGATGCCCGACGATAGCCTACCCGGCAGCCCGCGCGTGCTGCGCGCGCGCGGCGACGATCCGGTGCACGTCGTGCGTGGTCACGCCCTGCTGCGGCGCCGGCTTGACGAAGAAGTCCGGGTGCTCGAGCGTCTGCTCCATGTCGGCGCGGCCGTCGGCCCAGTGCTCGCGCTGCGTGCCCAGCCCGAACGCGTAGTCCTTGAACTGCGCCTCGTAGGGCTTGGCCTGGTAGATCAGGTGCACGATGTTGAAGACCTGGGTGCAGGCCCAGGGCTCGAGCGCACGGCGCAGCCGCGGCTCGAGCGCGCCTTCGGGCAGCTGCGCCAGCGCCTGCGCGATCGCCAGCCGCAGCTGCTGCAGCCGCGCGCCGTGGTCGGTCACCAGCCGGGTGCGGCTCGAGTACTGGATGTCCTTCTGCCGCTCGAGCACGTCGATCATGTTGGCCGGCAGCGCGCCGCGCGCGCTCCACAGGTCGACCTGCAGCACCAGGCTGTCGCGCCGCGGCTGGTCGTTCCAGACCCGCTCCAGCGGCGTGTTCGACACCACCCCGCCGTCCCAGTAGTGCCGCCCGCCGATCTCGATCGCCGGAAAGGCCGGCGGCAGCGCGCCCGAGGCCATCAGGTGCTCGGGGCCGATGCGCTCGCGGGTGGAGTCGAAGTAGTGGTCGTTGCCGGTCTCGATCTCGGCCGCGCCCACCGTCAGGCGCACGCCGTCGGCGCGCGCGTTGATCCGGTCGAAGTCGATCAGCCGCTCGAGCGTAGCCTTCAGCGGCGCGGTGTCGTAGAAGCTGGTGGCCGCGGCGCCGCCGTCGCCGAGCAGGAACGGCGACAGCGGCCGCAGCCGGTAGAAGCCCTGCTGCCCGAAGGCCAGCGCGCCCAGCGCGCCCATCGAGTTCGCCCACTCGCCCAGCGGCTGGTTGGCCGGCTGCCAGGCCAGCAGCGCGCGCACCCCGGCCGCGACCGCGGCGGCCGCGCCGACCGGCTCGCAGATCGTGTCCCAGAACTCGTGCAGGCGATCGACCCGCCGCTCGGGCGCATTGCCGGCCAGCAGCGCCGCGTTGAACGCGCCGATCGAAGTGCCGACGAACCAGTCGGGCCGCAGCCCGGCCGCGTGCAGCGCCTCGTACACGCCGCACTGGTAGGCGCCCAGCGCGCCGCCGCCCTGCAGCACCAGCGCGACCGTCTGGTACTGGCGCGCGAGCTCGGCCGGCGTCGCCGCGGCCAAGTTCGCCGATCGCGTCGGCGCCGCAGCGCCCGCTTCGGCTGCGGCGAGCGTGGCTGGCGGCGCGCCACCGCCGATACCGCAA
>CAZKCJ010000191.1:0-6165 GCA_964550885.1 uncultured Rubrivivax sp.
GCACCGCGCGGCCCGCGGCGGCGGCGGCGGCGCGCGCGCCGACGCGGGAGCCCGGCGTGGACTCGCGCAGCGCGCCGCGTGCGCGTCGCCCGCCGCTCGTGCCCGCCGACCCTCGGGCGAATCGGGCGCGCCGGCACGCGCGCGATGCTCGGGTCGGGCGTGCATCGATTCGATCGATGCTAGCCTGCTGCGCGAAGCGCACGATGCCGCCGCTCGCGCCCCACCGACGATGCCCAACCACGCGATCGACACCGCACTGCTGCACGCGGCGCGGCGCCTGTCCGACCAGCTGCAGACGATGCAGTTCGCACCGCCGGTGGCGAGCGTCTACGACCCGCTGCGCTACGCGTGGGCTCCGTACGAGGCCTACGTGCGGCGCTACGGTGCCACCCGCAAGCGCGCGGTGCTGGTGGGCATGAACCCGGGGCCCTTCGGCATGATGCAGACCGGCGTGCCCTTCGGCGAAGTCAGCGCGGTGCGCGACTGGATGAGGCTGCACGCGCCGGTGCAGCGCCCGCCGCACGAGCACCCGAAGCGGCGCATCGAAGGCTTCGCCTGCCGCCGCTCGGAAGTCAGCGGCCGCCGCCTGTGGGGCTGGGCCGCACAGCGCTTCGGGCCGGCGCCGGCCTTCTTCCGCGACTGGTTCGTGCTGAACTACTGCCCGCTGGTGTTCCTGGAGGCTTCGGGCCGCAACCTCACGCCGGACCGGCTGCGGGTGGCCGAGCGGCGCGCGCTCGAGGCGGCCTGCGACGAACACCTGGCCACCGCGCTGATCGCGCTGCAGCCGCAGTGGCTGATCGGCGTCGGCGGCTTCGCCGAGCAGCGGCTGCAGCGCCTGCTCGCCGGCGACCGCATCGGCCCCGCGATGAAGAAGCGGCTGCAGGTCGCGCAGATCCTGCACCCGAGCCCGGCGAGCCCGGCGGCCAACCGCGGCTGGGCCGAGGCGGTGGACCGCCGGCTAGGCGAGCTCGGCCTGCTGCCGCCCGCGCGCAGCTGAGCACAGCCGATCCCGGTGCGCCGCGACCGGCGCGCGGCGTGCGACGGTGCGACGCCGTGCGGCCTGCGCGCCAACCGCTCGATGCGCTTGCCCTGCAGCCGCACTGCGCGCAACCCCGTGCGGCGCGCTTCGCGATGCAAGGTCCGCGCGGCCGCGCTTGCAGCGGCGGCGAATGATCGAAGCGCCCGATCCAGCAGGCCGGGCCCGTACGGCGGCGGCCGCAGCGCGGGCCGCGGCGACGGGCTGCCGCCGCGACAATCGCGGCGATGCTGTCGATCCCGCTCGGCCCGCTCGCCCTGCCGGTCGCGCCGGTTGCACTGCTGCTGAGCGCGTGGCTTGCAGCCTGGGCGGCGGCGCGGGTCGCGCGCCGCGCGGGCGGCGATGCGGCTGCCGGCAACCAGCAGCGCGCACGCCGCGCGGTCACCGGCGCGGTGATCGCCGGCCTGGCGGCGGCGCGGCTCGCGCACCTGGCGCTGCACGCCGACGCCTACGCCGCCGAGCCGCTGGCGATCATCGACCTGCGCGACGGCGGCTGGGAGACGGCCGCCGGCTGGGTCGCCGGATGCGCGTGGCTCGCATGGTCGGCGCTGCGCACGCCGGCGCTGCGCGCGCCGCTCGCCGGCGGCGCGGCCATCGGTGCGGCGCTGTGGCGGCGCGCCGCCGCATTCGTCGGCGCGCCCGCCGGCCAGCCGCTGCCGGCGCTGGCCTTCACGCAGCTGGCCGACGGCGCCCCGACCGACCTGCGGCAGATCGCGCACGGGCGGCCGCTGGTCGTGAACCTGTGGGCCAGCTGGTGCGGCCCGTGCCGGCAGGAGATGCCCGCGCTCGCCGCCGCGCAGCAGCGCGAAGCGCGGGCCGCGGCGCCGATCGGCTTCGCCTTCGTCAACCAGGGCGAGTCGCCGGCCGCGGTGCGCGCCTACCTGGCCGGGCTGGGTGCGCCGCTGCACGGCGTGCTGCTCGACCCCGGCTCGACCCTGGGCCCGGCCGTCGGCGCGCACGGCCTGCCGGCCACGCTCTTCGTCGACGCCCGCGCCCGCATCGTCGACACGCACTTCGGCGTGCTCAACGCCGCCGCGCTGCAGGTGCGGCTGCGCGCGCTGCGCGGCTCGTCCTGACGCGCGCGGCTGCGCGCCTGCCACCGCGCGCAGCCGCAACCGGGGTCAACCGCCGGCGCGGCGCCAGACGATCGGGAAGCGGTCGTCGTCGTTGGCCGGCTGCCCGGGCTGCACCGACACGTCGGCCTGGGTCACCGTGGGATCGGCCGCCGGATGCGGCGCCCACAGCGCGTCGTCGCCCAGCCAGCGCGTCGACAGCGCGATCCGCGGCTGGTCGCTGGTGGCGTTGCCGCGGGCGCCGTGCAGGGTCCAGGCCGAGAACACGACCGCATCGCCGGCCTTCATGTCCCAGCCGCCGATGTCGTACGCGCTGCGGTCGGCCTCGATGTCGGGCACCTTCTCCTGCGCACTGCGGGTCTGCCAGGCGGCGGTGCTGCTGCGCTCGGCGTCGCCGAAGACCTCGGGGCGGAAGGTCCGGTCCCACCGATGCGAGCCGCGCACGAACTCCATCGCGCTGCCTTCGATGGTGGCGTCGGTCAGCGCGACCCAGGCCGATGCGATCTGCCGCCCGGCGAACGGCCAGTACGGCGCGTCCTGGTGCCAGGGCGTGCGCGCGACGGTGCCGGGCGCCTTGGTCAGCAGGTGGTCGAAGTAGAAGCGCAGCCGCTGGCAGCCCACGAGTGCGCCGACCACGCCGGCGATGCCCGACTCGAACACGTAGGCGCGCACCTCCGCGTTCTCGCGCCACAGGTAGCGGTCGGTGAACAGGCGGCCGCCGCTGTTGTCGGTCGCGCTCTGGTCGTTGACCCAGCGGCTCGGCCGCTCCATCTGCGCGTGCGCGAAGCGCCGCATGCGCTCGACCCAGGCGGGCGAGATCGCGCTGCGCACCTGCACCACGCCGTCGCGTTCGAACGCGGCGCGCTGGGCGTCGTCGATGACCGGTGCGTGCCAGGCGGTTGCGGTGGTGGTCATTGCTCCTCCTCGTTGCAGCTTCGATGCCCGAGCCGTCCGGGTCGACGACTCCGGCCCGGGGCAACCGGAATCCTCGAAGCGCCGCCGCCGGCTGCTGCCGCCATCCGGCAGCAAGCAGATCGCGGCACCGGCCGCGCAGGTTCCGCTCGTGTCGTTGGGCCCGAACGGTCCGCGGCGATCGCGCCGGTGCCAACGATACACAGCACGCGGCGAATCCGCCGGGCAAGGCCGATCGAACCCCGCGCCGCGCCGGTGCTTCGCGCCCCGGGCGCAACCCAGCTGCGCCGCTTTCAGCCCGAGCAAGCGCCGCCCGCCGAGAACTCCGCACCCCGGAGAACAGGTCGGCGGCCCCGGGAACCTGCCGCCCCGGGCGGTAGGGCGCGCACCGGCCAAGCAACCCGGCGCAGGGGCGGCGCGCGATTGCGCACCGTCCAGGCCGCTCGCTGCGATCGCCGCGGCCCGCACGGACGGCGCGCGCGGCCCGACGGCAGTGTCCGCGCCGCCGCCTGCGCTGATCCGAGGGCAACGCAACCGCGCCGCGATCCGAAGCTGCGACCGAACGCACTGCGAGTCACCCAGCGCCCGCGATGTCTGCCGCACCCGAACAACGCGCCCGCGAGGCCATCGACCGCCTGCTCGCCGCCGCCGGCTGGGCGGGGTGCAGGACCTCAAGGCCGCCGACCTGCACGCCGCGCGCGGCGTCGCGCTGCGCGAGTTCGAGCTGAACCCCGGCCACGGCACGGCCGACTACCTGCTCTACGTCGACGCCAGGGCGTGCGGCGTGATCGAGGCCAAGAAGGCGGGCGCGACGCTCACCGGCGTCGAGATCCAGTCGGCCCGCTACGCGCAGGGCCTGCCTGCGAGCCTGCCCGCGTGGCGCCGGCCGCTGCCCTTCGTCGAGCAGCTCACCTACCTGCTGTTCCTGACCGAGACCGGCTGCCGCGCCGCCGTCGACCGGACCGGGGTGCGCAAGCGCGGCGCGTCGGCGCCGAACCGCGCTGCCCTCGGCGGCGCCGGCTACAGCAGCACGATGTCGTACTGCTCGGGGTTCAGCGACGGTTCGGTCGCCAGCGAGATCGGCTTGCCGATGAACTCGCTCAGGCCCGCCAGGTGCACGCTCTCCTCGTCGAGGAAGGTCTCGACCACCGCGGCGCTGGCGATGATGCGGAACTCCTTCGGGTCGAACTGGCGCGCTTCGCGCAGGATCTCGCGCAGGATGTCGTAGCACACGCTGCGCGCGGTCTTGACCTGGCCGCGGCCCTCGCAGGTCGGGCAGGGCTCGCACAGCATGTGCGCGAGGCTCTCGCGGGTGCGCTTGCGCGTCATCTCGACCAGCCCCAGCGCCGAGAAGCCGCTGACGGTGGTGCGGGTGCGGTCGCGCGCGAGCTGCTTGCGGAACTCGGCCAGCACCGCCTGACGGTGCTCGTCGCGGCTCATGTCGATGAAGTCGACGATCACCATGCCGCCCAGATTGCGCAGCCGCAGCTGGCGCGCGATGCCGCCGGCGGCCTCGAGATTGGTCTTGAACACCGTGTCCTCGAAGTTGCGCGCGCCGACGAAGCCGCCGGTGTTGACGTCGATCGTGGTCATCGCCTCGGTCTGGTCGATCACCAGCGTGCCGCCGCTCTTGAGCTCGACCCGGCGCGCGAGCGCGCGCGCGATTTCGTCCTCGATGCCGAACAGGTCGAAGATCGGGCGCTCGCCGCGGTACAGCTCGAGCTTGGCTGCGGTGCGCGGCATGTACGCGCTGCCGAAGGCCTTGAGCCGCTCGTACTGCAGGCCCGAGTCGATGCGGATCGAGTGGGTCGCGTCGTTGGCCAGGTCGCGCAGCACGCGCTCGGCCAGGCTCAGGTCCTGGTGCAGCAGCGAGCCCGGCGGCTGCGAGGTCGCGCGCGCGCGCACCTCGGCCCAGGCCTTGCGCAGGTAGGCGATGTCGTCGGCGAGCTCGGCGTCGCTCGCGTCCTCGGCGTTGGTGCGCAGGATGAAGCCGCCGGGCTCGTCGCCGACCAGCGCCTGCATGCGCGCGCGCAGCTGCTCGCGCGCCTCGGGCGAGCCGATCTTCTGCGAGATGCCGATGTGCCGGTCGTGCGGCAGGAAGACCAGCATCCGCCCGGCGATCGACACCTGCGCCGACAGCCGCGCGCCCTTGCTGCCGATCGGATCCTTGACCACCTGCACGGTCAGCGCCTGGCCCTCGAAGATCTGGCGCTCGATCGCCGGCGCCGGCGCGTCGCCGCGCACGCCGTTGGCCGGCGGCGCCAGGTCGGCAACGTGCAGGAAGGCGGCGCGGTCCAGGCCGATGTCGACGAAGGCGCTCTGCATCCCCGGCAGCACGCGCACGACCTTGCCGAGGTAGACGTTGCCGACCAGCCCGCGCTCGAGCGCGCGCTCGATGTGCAGCTCCTGCACCGCGCCGTTCTCGACCACGGCCACCCGCGTCTCCTGCGGCGCCCAGTTGATCAGGATGTCCTGGCTGGCCATGGCGGCAGTCTAGGCGACCGGCACGCCCGCCGCGCGCAGCAGCCGCGCGGTCTCGAACAGCGGCAGGCCCATGATGCCGGAGTGGCTGCCGTCGATGCGCTCGACCCACGCGGCGATCGCGCCCTGGATCGCGTACGCGCCGGCCTTGCCGAAGGGTTCGCCGCCGGCGACGTAGCCGTCGACCACCGCCGCCGGCAGCGCGGCGAAGCGCACGTGCGACACGCTGAGCGCGGCCTGGCTGCGGCCGGCGGCGTGCACCGCCACCGCGGTCAGCACCCGGTGGCTGCGGCCCGACAGCGCACGCAGCATCGCGCGCGCGTCGGCGGCGTCGGCCGGCTTGCCCAGGATGCGCGCGCCCAGCGCCACGGTGGTATCGGCGGCCAGCACCGGCGCCGGCGGCTCGCCGCGGCGCTGCAGCCGCGCGACCGCCGCCGCGAGCTTGCACCGCGTGACCCGCTGCACGTAGGCGGCCGGCAGCTCGCCGGGCCACTGCGCCTCCAGCTGCTCCAGGTCCTCGCCGTCGTCGGCTGCCAGCAGCTGGAAGGGCACGCCGATCTGCTGCAGCAGCTGCGCGCGGCGCGGGCTCTGTGACGCCAGCCAGACGAAGTCGAAGCGGCTCATTCGCGGTGGTAGGGATGGCCTTGCAGCAGCGTCCAGGCG
>CAZKCJ010000192.1:0-6127 GCA_964550885.1 uncultured Rubrivivax sp.
CTGCGCCTGGGTGAGGGCGACCGCGCCCAGGTGGAGGCGGAGATCCTGAAGCTGTAGTCGGTGATCCCGGTCCCGAGCCACCTGGCCCGGGCGGCCTTGAACTGCTTCGCGGCCGCGCCGCTCGCGCGTGCGGGTCCCGCAGCGTGCCGCGTTGCCCGGCAGCCGCCGCTGCCGCCTGCGCGGCGGCAGGCCACGGACGCAGGCGCGGCAGCAGGCAGCCGCCGCCCGGCTGCAGGCAGCCGCCGCCCGGCTGCGACAATCGCGCGCGCCGCCGCGACCGGGTTTGCTCACCGCCATGAACGTGCTTCGCTTCCAGGACCTGATCGACGCCGGACGGGTGGCCGGCCGCCGGGTCTTCATCCGTGCCGACCTGAACGTGCCGCTCGACGCGGCCGGGCGCATCACCGAGGACACGCGCATCCGCGCGTCGCTGCCGTGCATCCGCATGGCGCTGAACGCCGGTGCGGCGGTGATGGTCACGAGCCACCTGGGCCGCCCGACCGAGGGGCGCTTGCGCGCCGAGGACTCGCTCGCGCCGGTCGCGCAGCGGCTGGCCGAGCTGCTCGGCCGCCCGGTGCCGCTGCAGCGCGACTGGGTCGACGGCGTCGCGGTCGCGCCCGGCGAGCTGGTGCTGCTCGAGAACTGCCGGCTGAACCCGGGCGAGAAGAAGAACGACGACGCGCTCGCGCGCAAGCTGGCGGCGCTCACCGACATCTTCGTGCACGACGCCTTCGGCACCGCGCACCGCGCCGAGGCCAGCACCTACGGCATCGCGCAGTACGCGCCGGTGGCCTGCGCCGGGCCGCTGCTGGCGGCCGAGTTCGACGCGCTCACGCGCGCGCTGAGCGCGCCGCAGCGGCCGCTGCTGGCGATCGTCGCCGGCGCCAAGGTCAGCACCAAGCTGACGATCCTGAAGAGCCTGGCGACCAAGGTCGATGGGCTGATCGTCGGCGGCGGCATCGCCAACACCTTCCTGCTGGCCGCGGGGCTGCCGATCGGCAAGAGCCTGGCCGAGGCGGCGCTGGTCGACGAGGCGCGCGCGGTGATCGCCGCGATGCAGGCACGCGGCGCGGCGGTGCCGCTGCCGCCGGACGTGGTCACCGCCAAGACCTTCGCGGCCGACGCGCCGGCGACGGTGAAGGCGGCGACCGAGGTCGAGGCTGATGACCTGATCCTGGACATCGGCCCGCAGGCGGCCGCGGCGCTGGCCGCGCAGCTGCTCGCCGCCGGCACGATCGTCTGGAACGGCCCGGTCGGCGTGTTCGAGTTCGACGCGTTCGCGCACGGCACCGAGACGATCGCGCGCGCGATCGCCGCAAGCCGCGCGTTCAGCATCGCCGGCGGCGGCGACACGCTGGCGGCGATCGCCAAGTACGGCCTGGAGGCCGACATCGGCTACATCTCGACCGGCGGCGGCGCCTTCCTCGAGGTGCTGGAGGGCAAGACCCTGCCGGCGTTCGAGATCCTGAGCAGGCGCGCCGCCGGCTGAACCGGCGCCGGCAGCGCACCGGCCACGGCGGCTGAACCGCGCAAGGCTGGGGCGCGGCGCGCCGCAGCGCTGCCGCCCGCGCATTCGGCATTCGGGTTTGGCGCCTTGCCGCGCGATTGCGTTGGCGTAACCTAGCAGCCGCGCGGCCCTTTGGCTGCGAGGAGCCTCGATGAAGCCGACCCTGACCGCAGTCGAAGAGACGCTGCGCGACGCTGCGCTGGAATACCACCGCGCGCCCACTCGCGGCAAGATCTCGGTCACGCCGATCAAGCCGCTGGTCAACCAGCGCGACCTGTCGCTCGCGTACTCGCCCGGGGTCGCGTATGCCTGCCAGGCGATCGAGCAGGATCCGGCCAGCGCCGCCGACTACACCTCGCGCGCGAACCTGGTCGGCGTGATCACCAACGGCACCGCGGTGCTCGGGCTGGGCGACATCGGGCCGCTGGCCGGCAAGCCGGTGATGGAGGGCAAGGCCTGCCTGTTCAAGAAGTTCGCCGGCATCGACGTGTTCGACATCGAACTGGCCGAGCGCGACCCGGACAAGCTGGTCGAGATGATCGCCGCGCTCGAGCCCACCCTCGGCGGCGTCAACCTCGAGGACATCAAGGCGCCCGAGTGCTTCCTGATCGAGCGCAAGCTGCGCGAGCGGATGAACATCCCGGTGTTCCACGACGACCAGCACGGCACCGCGATCATCTCGTCCGCGGCGCTGCTGAACGGGCTGGAGCTGGTCGGCAAGGCGATCGGCGAGGTCAAGGTCGCGGTCTCGGGCGCCGGCGCGGCGGCGATCGCCTGCCTGGACCTGATGGTCGGCCTCGGCGTGAAGCCGGCGAACATCTTCGTGTGCGACAGCAAGGGCGTGATCCGCGCGGGCCGCGGCGACGCGCTCGACGAGAGCAAGCAGCGCTACTGCCAGCAGACCGAGGCGCGCACGCTGGCCGACGTGGTCGCCGGCGCCGACGTCTTCCTCGGCTGCTCGGCGCCCGGGGTGCTGAGCGCCGAGATGGTCAAGACGATGGCCGACCGGCCGATCATCCTGGCGCTGGCCAACCCCGAGCCGGAGATCCGCCCGGAGCTCGCGCGGGCGGTGCGGCCCGACTGCATCATCGCCACCGGCCGGTCGGACTACCCGAACCAGGTCAACAACGTGCTGTGCTTCCCGTACATCTTCCGCGGCGCACTCGACTGCGGCGCGACCAAGATCAACGAGGCGATGAAGCTGGCCAGCGTGCGCGAGATCGCTGCGCTGGCCAAGGCCGAGGTCAGCATCGAGGTCGCGTCCGCCTACGCCGGGCGCGAGCTGAAGTTCGGCCCCGAGTACCTGATTCCCACGCCCTTCGACGTGCGGCTGATCCTGCAGCTGGCGCCGGCGGTCGCGCAGGCCGCGGCCGAGTCGGGCGTGGCCACGCGGCCGATCGCCGACCTGGACGCGTACCGCCAGTCGCTGATGCGCTTCGTCTACCAGACCGGCATGTTCATGCGGCCGGTGTTCGCCGCCGCGCGCGCGCACCCGGCGCGGGTGGTCTACGCCGAGGGCGAGGACGAGCGCGTGCTACGCGCGGTGCAGACGGTGCTGGACGAGCACCTGGCGCAGCCGATCCTGGTCGGGCGGCCGGAGGTGGTGCGCATGCGCATCGAGCGCGCCGGGCTGCGGCTGGCGCCGGGGCGCGACTTCGAGCTGGTCGACCCGCAGCAGGACCCGCGCTTTCGCGCGTACTGGGAGACCTACCACGAGCTGATGGGGCGCGGCGGCGTCAACCCCGAGGCGGCCAAGGCCGCGGTGCGGCGCTCGAACACGCTGATCTCGTCGCTGATGCTGCGCCGGGGCGAGGCCGACGCGATGCTGTGCGGGCTGCTCGGCCGCTTCGACCACCACCTGGAGCACGTGCGCAACGTGATCGGCCGGCGCGCCGACAGCCGCACGCTGGCGACGATGAACGCGCTGATGCTCGACCGCTACACGCTGTTCCTCGCCGACACCTTCGTCAACGAGGAGCCCAGCGCCGAGGAGCTGGTCGACATCGCGCGCATGGCGGTGGCCGAGGTGCAGCGCTTCGGGCTGCCGCCGAAGGTCGCGTTCCTGTCGCACTCGATCTTCGGCTCGTCGCAGCGTGCGGCGGCGCGGCGCATGCGCGCGGCGCGCGACCTGTTCGTGCAGTCGATGCCCGACATCGAGTGCGACGGCGAGATGCACGGCGACGCCGCGCTGTCCGAGACGATCCGCCGCGGCTACCTGCCCGAGACCACGCTGACCGGCGCGGCCAACCTGCTGATGCTGCCCAACCTGGACGCCGCCAACATCCTGTTCAACGTGCTCAAGACCACCGGCGGCAGCGGCGTCACCGTCGGCCCGATCCTGCTGGGCGCGGCCAAGCCGGTGCACATCCTGACACCCAACTCGACCGTGCGGCGGATCATCAACATGACCGCGGTCGCGGTGGCCGGTGTGTTCGACGGGGCCGCGGAACGCGCCGCCTGAGCGCACGCCGCCCGCGCCGCCTGAGCGCACGCCGCCCGCGCTGCCTGAGCGCACGCGGCGCGTGCTGCTCGCGGCCGGCGGGGGCGCCGGACGACCGCGGTCGATAATCGATCGCGACCGTGCCTGCGGTCGCGGCCCAGGAGACCGCCCGGAATGCCCCGCGCCACCAAGATCGTCGCCACCCTAGGGCCCGCGTCGAGCGAGCCTGCGGTGCTCGAGCGGCTGCTGCGCGCCGGCGTCGACGTGGTGCGGCTGAACTTCAGCCACGGCGCGGCCGCCGACCACATCGCGCGCGCGCAATTGGTGCGCGAGACCGCCGCGCGGCTGGACAAGCCGGTCGCGCTGATGGCCGACCTGCAGGGCCCGAAGATCCGCATCGGCCGCTTCGCCGACGGGCAGGTCACGCTGGTCGAGGGCGCTACCTTCGTGCTCGACGCGGCGCGCACGACGCCGGGCGACGAGCAGGCGGTGGGGCTCGACTACGCCGACCTGCCGCGCGACGTGCGCCCGCGCGACCGGCTGCTGCTCGACGACGGCCGCATCCTGCTCGAGGTGCAGGAGGTGCTCGGCGAGCAGGTGCACACGCGCGTCGTGGTCGGCGGCGTGCTGTCGAACAACAAGGGCATCAACAAGCAGGGCGGCGGGCTGACCGCGCCGGCGCTGACCGCCAAGGACATGGAGGACATCCGCACCGCGATGGCCTTCCAGGCCGACTTCGTCGCGGTCAGCTTCCCGAAGAACGCGACCGACATGGAGATGGCGCGCCAGCTGGCCAACGCCGCCGGCGAGCGCTGGCGCCACAAGCCGGGGCTGATCGCGAAGATCGAGCGCACCGAGGCGGTGACCCACCTGGAGGCGATCCTGCGGGCCAGCGACGGCATCATGGTCGCGCGCGGCGACCTCGCGGTCGAGGTCGGCAACGCCGCGGTGCCGGGGCTGCAGAAGCGGATGATCCGGATGGCGCGCGCGCTCGACCGGCTGACGATCACCGCGACCCAGATGATGGAGTCGATGATCCACGCGCCCACCCCCACCCGCGCCGAGGTCAGCGACGTCGCCAACGCGGTGCTCGACGGCAGCGACGCGGTGATGCTCAGCGCCGAGACCGCGGCCGGCCGCTATCCGGTGGAGACGGTCGAGCAGATGGCGTCGATCGCGCTCGAGGCCGAGCGCGCCGAGGAGGTGCAGCTGGAGCCGGCCTTCACCGGCAAGCGCTTCGGCCGGATCGACCAGACGATCGCGATCGGGGCGCTGTTCACCGCGCAGCACCTGGGCTGCAAGGCGATCATCGCGCTGACCGACAGCGGCTCGACCGCGCTGTGGATGAGCCGCTACGACATCCACGTGCCGATCTTCGCGATCACGCCGCGCGTGGGCTCGCAGCGGCGGATGGCGCTGTACCGCAACGTGCAGCCGATGCTGATGGACGCGCACACCGACCGCGGGCTCGCGCTGCGCGAGGCCGAGCGGCTGCTGGTCGAGCGCGGCGCGCTGCGGCCCGGCGACACCTACGCGATCACCTGCGGCGAGCCGATGGGCCACCCGGGCGGCACCAACCTGCTGCAGGTCTGCCGCGTCGCCTGAGTGGTCGCGACGCGCGCGCCGGCGCGCGCTGCGCGACGCCGGCCGCGCGCAGGGCGGTCGATACAATCGACGGCGTCAGTCCAGCCATGATCCAAGGGGGTTCGCCATGCCGCTCGTCTCGATGCGCCAGCTGCTCGACCACGCTGCCGAGCACGGCTACGGCGTGCCGGCCTTCAACGTCAACAACCTCGAGCAGGTGCAGGCGGTGATGACCGCCGCGGCGGAAGTCAACGCGCCGGTGATCCTGCAGGCCAGCGCCGGCGCGCGCAAGTACGCGGGCGAGTCCTTCATCAAGTACCTGATCCACGCGGCAGTCGAGGCCTACCCGCAGCTGCCGCTGGTGATGCACCAGGACCACGGCCAGAGCCCGGCGGTGTGCCAGGGGGCGATCGACCTGGGCTTCAGCTCGGTGATGATGGACGGCAGCCTGCAGGCCGACGGCAAGAGCATCGCCAGCTACGACTACAACGTCGACGTGACCAAGCAGGTGGTCGCGATCGCGCACGCGCGTGGCGTCACCGTCGAGGGCGAGCTCGGCTGCCTCGGCTCGCTCGAGACGATGAAGGGCGACAAGG
>CAZKCJ010000193.1:0-5871 GCA_964550885.1 uncultured Rubrivivax sp.
GCTCGCGGTGCTGGTGCAGGAGTCCGGCGGCGCCCGCACGCTGCTCGCGCACAACGAGCAGCTGCCGCTGAACCCGGCCTCGCTGATGAAGCTGCCGACCACGCTGGCCGCGCTCGAGCAGCTCGGCCCGGCCTGGACCTGGAGCACGCCGGTGTGGCTGGTCGGCCCGGTCGCCGACGGCGTGCTCGACGGCTCGCTGGTCCTGCGCGGCAGCGGCGACCCGCAGCTGGTGGTCGAGCGCGTGTGGCTGCTGCTGCGCCGGGTGATGGCGCTGGGGGTGCGCGAGATCCGCGGCGACATCGTGCTCGACCGCAGCGCGTTCGCACCGGCCGCCGCCAGCCCCGCCGACTTCGACGGCGACCCGACCCGGCCGTACAACGTGCAGCCCGACGCGCTGCTGCTGAACTACCGCAGCGTGAGCTACCGCTTCGTGCCGGACGCAGCCGCCGGCGTCGCCCGCGTGCTCGCCGAGCCGCCGCTGGCCGACACCCGGGTCACGCGCAGCGTGCCGCTCGCCGCCGGCGCCTGCGCCGACTGGCGCGGCGCGCTGAAGGCCGACTTCCACGACGCCGCCAACGTGCGCTTCGCCGGCGCCTACCCGGCGGCTTGCGGCGAGCAGGCCTGGCCGGTGGCCGACGCCGACCCGGCGAGCTACGACGCGCGGCTGCTGCGCGCGCTGTGGGCGCAGCTGGGCGGCCGGCTGCAGGGCCGGGTGGTCGACGGTGCCGCGCCGGCGGCTGTCGCGCCGAGCTTCGAGCTGCGCTCGGCGCCGCTGGCTGACGTGGTCCGCGACCTGAACAAGTACAGCAACAACCTGATGGCGCAGCAGCTGCTGCTGACGCTGGGGCGCGGGCGCGACCCGGCGCTGCCGGCCAGCGCCGAAGCCGGCCGCGCGCTGATGCGCGACTGGCTGGCCGCGCGCGTCGGGCCGCTGCCCGCGGGCACGGTGGTCGACAACGGCTCGGGCCTGTCGCGCGCGAACCGGCTGGCGGCGGCGCAGCTCGCGCAGCTGCTGCAGCAGGCCTGGAGCGGGCCGACGATGCCCGAGCTGATCAGTTCGCTGCCGCTGGCCGGGCTCGACGGCACGCTGCGCCGCAGCCGCACCGCAGTCGGCCGCGCACACCTGAAGACCGGTTCGCTCGACGGCGTCGCCGGCATCGCCGGCTACGTGCTCGCCGACTCCGGCCGCCGCTACGTGCTGGTGGCGATCGTCAACCACCCCAACGCGGCTGCCGCCCGGCCGGCGCTGGAGGCGCTGCTGCAGTGGACGCTGCACGACACCGCCGTGCGCTGACGCCGGCGGCGCGCAGCCTGCGCGCCCGGCTCGGTGCCCGCGCCGGCCCGGGCACCGCTCGCCCGCCCAACCAGCCGGCGCGCTGCGCAGTCGCGCTCGGGCGTGGCCCGGCGCTCAGGTGCTCGGGCAGCTGTTGCCGAAGGGGTTGTCGGCCGCGCGGCCGCGGGCGTTCTCGCCCAGGTACCAGTGCGCGCGCCACCCGATCCACAGCTCGCTCGCCCACAGCCAGGTGTTCGGGTCGGCACCGCTGACCAGCGTCGCGGTGCTGCAGTCGGGCATCGTCGCCTTGGTCGGGTCGCAGGCCGCCTGGGTGATGTTGGTCAGCGCGTAGGCAGCCGGATCGTTGATGCCGGCGGTGACGATCGAGTTGAGGTCGACCAGGGCCCAGAACCGGCCGTCGTTGATCAGCCCGTCGTTCGGGTCGCCGGCGTTGCCCGCCCGCAGGCCCGAGTTGAACGCCGCGCTGAAGTTGTTCACCCAGGTGGTGATCTGGTCCGCAGGCCGCGCCGCGCTCAGCTGCTGCACGTAGGGCGTGAAGCCCACCGGCAGCAGCGTCGAGATGACGAACTTCGGGCCGCAGCCGAGCATGATCGTGTTCAGCTCATGGGCCAGCCGCCGGCCGCGCGCGCGCAGTTCATCCTGGATCGCCTGCGCGCGCGCCGGCGTCGGGTCGGCCAGGTACTGCGGCAGCAGCTCCAGCACGTCGTTGGCGCCGACCAGCAGGGTCACGAAGTCGGACGGGCCGAGCGGCCCGTGCTCGGCGACCGCAGCCGCGTACTGCGCGGCGAAGTCGGCGGCCTTCGCGCCCGGCACCGCGTAGGTCCAGGCGTTGACGCTCAGCCCCAGCGGGTTGCACTCGGCGAAGTTGAACCGGTAGTACAGCGCCAGCTGCTGCGTCCACAGCAGCGTGACCGCATTGCTGGCGTTGAGCGCGCAGCTGATCTGGCCGCCGGCGTCCAGGCCGTTGACGCTGTACTTGCGCCCCAGCGGCGCCGTGTTGGTCAGCACGCTCATCTCGTCGCCGAACGCGAACAGCCGCTGCGGCACGAACGGATCACGCTGCTCGCCGCCGCCGCAGGCAACCAGCAGCAGCGCGAAGCCCAGCGCGAGCACCGCCCGCCCGCCCCGCCACGCTCGCAGCACCATCGACCTCATCGCTCCTCCTGCTCCTGCGCCGCGCTGCCGGCGGCGGCGCGCCGCAGCCGATCGGCAACCCCGTCCCAGGCCGGCTCGTCGGGGGGGGTCTCGACCCAGATCAGCTGCATGCGCTGGGCATCGAAGCCGCGCAGCACCGCGAACAACTCGTGTGCGGCGGCCGCGGCCTGCGCCGGCATGCGCCGCTGCTGCACGCCCGCAGCGGCCGGCAACGGCGTGCGCGAATATACCGCCAGCCGCAGCGGCGACCCGGCCGCAGCCGCCGCGCGCAGCACCTCGAGCGCCGCCTTCAGCTGCGCCGCGTCCATCAGCCGCAGCCGCGCCTGCGGCGCGTAGTGCGCGGCCAGCGTGCCGCTGGCGCGCGGCGCGTCGGCGCCGGCCTCGGCCAGCGGCACGGCGAGCACCGCCTCGAGCTGCGCGCGGCCAAGCAGCCCCGGGCGTAGCAGCGCCGGCTGCGCGCGCGTGCAGTCGACGATCGCCGACTCGATCCCGCCCGGGCAGTCACCGCCGTCCAGCACCCACAGCTGCTCGCCGAACTCCTGCTGCACGTGCGCCGCGCAGGTCGTGCTGACCCGCCCGAAGCGGTTGGCGCTCGGGGCCGCGACCCCGGGCACGCCGCGCTGCGCCGCCGCGCGCAGCAGCGCCGCCGCCACCGGGTGGCCGGGCACGCGCAGGCCGATCGTCGCCGCGCCGCCGGCCGCGGCGCTGGCGACGCCCTCGCGGCGCGGCACGATCAAGGTCAGCGGCCCCGGCCAGAACGCGGCCGCGAGGCGCTGCGCGGCATCGGGCCAGCTCGCGGCGAAAGCGCGCGCGGCCGCGGGGTCGGCGACGTGCACGATTAGCGGATGCGCGCGCGGCCGGCCCTTGGCGTCGAAGATGCGCGCGACCGCCGCATCGTCGTCGGCGCGCGCGCCCAGGCCGTACACGGTCTCGGTCGGGAAGGCGAGCAGCTCGCCCGCGGCCAGGTGCGCGGCGGCGTCGGCCAGCGCCTGCGGGGAGCGCGCGTCGAGCAGCGGCACCGCCTCGGCCCGCGTTCAGCCGCGCATGGCGCCGTTGCCGGCGGCGGCTGCGACTTCCGTTCCCGGCCGCACGCGCACGCTCGCTCAGAACGCCGGCAGCCCGAGCCGCGCGGCGGCGTCGCGCGCGCTGCGCAGCGCGGCCGCGTCGTCGGCGGCGGTCAGCGTCAGGTGCCCCATCTTGCGCCCCGGGCGCGGCTCGAGCTTGCCGTACAGGTGCAGGTGCGCCCCCGGCAGCGCAAGCACTGCCGCCCACGCCGGGGTGCGCGGCTGCGCCTGGCCGTCGGTGAACCACAGGTCGCCCAGCAGATTCAGCATCACCGCCGCGCTGTGCTGGCGCGGCGGCAGCAGCGGCAGCCCGGCCAGGCAGCGCAGCTGCAGCTCGAACTGCGAGCGGTCGCAGCTGTCCAGGCTGTGGTGGCCGGAGTTGTGCGGTCGCGGCGCCAGCTCGTTGGCGACGAGCGTGCCGTCGTCGAGCACGAAGAACTCGACGCACAGCACGCCGACGTACGCCAGCGCCGCCGCCAGCCGGCAGCTCAGCTGCACCGCGAGCCGCTGCGTGGCCGCCGGCACCGCGGGCGCGCCGGCGATCGTCAGCGCGAGGATGCCGTCGCGGTGCAGGTTCTGCTGCACCGGCAGGTGCACCAGCGTGCCGTCGGCGCCGCGCGCGACGATCACGCTGAGCTCGGCCGCGAGCGCCAGCCGCCGCTCGAGCACGCACGGCACTTCGCGCAGCTGTCGCCAGGCGGCCGGCAGCGCGGCGGCGTCGGCGACCGCGACCTGCCCCTTGCCGTCGTAGCCCAGCCGCGCGGTCTTCAGGATCGCCGGGAACAGCGCGGCGTCGACGCCCTGCAGGTCGGCCGCCGACGCGACCGGCGCGTGCGGCGCGCAGGCCACGCCCTGCGCGCGGAACAGCGCCTTCTCGGCGGCGCGGTCCTGGCACACCGCCACTGCGGCCGAAGCCGGCGCGACCGGCCGCTGCTGCGCGAGCCGGGCCAGCGCCGCCGCCGGCACGTTCTCGAACTCGGTGGTGATCGCCGCGCAGCTCGCCGCCAGCTCCGCAAGCCCGGCCGCGTCGTCGTAGGCGCAGCGCAGGTGGCGGTGGGCGATCAGCCCGGCCGGGCTCGCCGGATCGGGGTCGAGCACCGCGGTGCGGTAGCCCATCGCCTGCGCCGCGTGCACGAACATCCGCGCCAGCTGGCCGCCGCCCATCACCCCGAGCATCAGCGGCGCGCCGTCGGGCCCAGGGGCACCCGGCAGCAGCGGGGTCATCCGCGCAGCTCGGCGCTCATCGCGCGCGCGGCCTCGGTCTGGCGCGCGCGGAAAGCGAGCAGCCGCGCGCGCAGCGCGGGGTCGTCGTTGGCGAGCATCGCCACCGCGAACAGCGCGGCGTTGGCCGCGCCGGCCGCGCCGATCGCGAAGGTCGCCACCGGCACGCCGCGCGGCATCTGCACGATCGAGTGCAGCGAATCCACGCCCTGCAGATGGCGGCTGGCGACCGGCACGCCCAGCACCGGCACCACCGTCTTGGCGGCGAGCATGCCCGGCAGGTGCGCGGCGCCGCCGGCGCCGGCGATGATCGCCTTCAGCCCGCGGCCGGCCGCGGCCTCGGCGTACGCGAACATCTCGTCGGGCATGCGGTGCGCGCTGACCACGCGCGCCTCGTGCGGCACGCCGAACTCGGCCAGCAGCTCGACCGCGTGCTTCAGCGTGTCCCAGTCGCTGGACGAGCCCATCAGCACGCCGACGACGGCCGCGGGGGTGGGCGCAGGCTCGGGCATCGCGGACCGGCGGGCAACGACGAGGCGGACCGGAGGCGGACGGCGCGGTGACGTCGCGGTGACGGGCGGTGGCGGCCGCTGGCTGCGGAGCCGCCGGCCGCGCGCCTACTGCACCAGCTGGCGCAGCGTGCCGCTGGCGTAGCGGCGCGCCATCTCGGCCAGCGGCACCGGCTGGATCTTGCCCGCCTGGCCCTCGCAGCCGAACTCCAGGTAGCGCTGCTTGCACACCGCGTAGGCCGCGTCGCGCGCCGGCTTGAGCCACTCGCGCGCGTCGAACTTGGCCGGGTTCTCGGCCATGAACTTGCGCACCGCGCCGGTCATCGCCAGCCGGATGTCGGTGTCGATGTTGACCTTGCGCACGCCGTGCTTGATCGCCTCCTGGATCTCGGCCACCGGCACGCCGTAGGTCTCCTTCATCTTGCCGCCGTACTGGTTGATGATCGCCAGCAGCTCCTGCGGCACGCTGGACGAACCGTGCATCACCAGGTGGGTGTTCGGGATGCGCGCGTGGATCTCCTTCACGCGGCTGATCGCGAGCACGTCGCCGGTGGGCGGGCGGCTGAACTTGTAGGCGCCGTGGCTGGTACCGATCGCGATCGCCAGCGCGTCGCGCATCGTGCGCTTG
>CAZKCJ010000194.1:0-5870 GCA_964550885.1 uncultured Rubrivivax sp.
CGAAGTTGACGATCTCGCTGGCCTTGTAGATCAGCACGAAGCCGAGCGCGACGATCGCGTAGATGCAGCCGATCGCGGTGCCGGCCGCCAGCATCTGTGCGAACTCGCTCAAGCCCTGCATCCCGCTGCCCCGTCGCCTTCCGGCCGCCCGCCCCGATCCGCCGCACCAGGCGCCTGTCGCGGCGCGCGCCTGCCTCGCCAGCGCCTCGCCAGCGCGTCGCCAGCACCCTGCGGCGCGCAGCGTACTTTATTGGCACTCGTGTTTCAAGTATTATTCAGCGCATACGGTGGAGCAAGGCTTGGCGACCTTGCGCGACCGCCCTTCGAGGCCGCTGTTGCGATGACCCCCAACTCAGAGATGTCCGCCCTCGTGCTGCGTCACGACGGCTACGCCGCTGTCGGCGCCGCGCAAGCGGGGCCGCCGGATCTGTCCGAGCTGCTCGCGCTGCAGCGCCTGCCGCGGCCGCGCATCGGGTCGGGCCAGCTGCTGGTGCGCGTCGCGCTGTCGCCGGTCAATCCGTCCGACCTGCTCTACGTTGCCGGCACCTACGGCCAGCCGCGCACGCGCGGCACGCCGGCCGGCTTCGAGGGAACCGGCACCGTGATCGAAGGCGGCGACGCCGAGGCGGCGGCGCTGGTCGGCCGGCGCGTGAGCTTCCTCGCGAGCGTCTCGGGCGCGTGGGCCGAGGTCGCCGCGACCGACCTCGGGTCGTGCGTGCCGGTGGCCGACGCGCTGCGCGACGAGGACGCGGCCGCGCTGTACGTCAACCCGCTGACCGCGATGGCGATGATCGAGCTGGCGGCGCAGGCCGGCGCGCGCGCGGTGGTGCTGACCGCCGCCGGCTCACAGCTCGGGCGGCTGATGATTGCGCTCGCGCGCGAGCGCGGGATCGCGCCGATTGCAGTCGTGCGCCGGCCCGAAGCAGCCGCGGCGCTGCAGGCGCTGGGCGCCGCGCAGGTGCTGGTCAGCAGCGCGGACGACTACCCGGCGCAGCGCGCGGCGATGCTGCGCACGCACGCGCCGCGCATCCTGCTGGACGCGGTCGGCGACCAGGCGGCGGCCGAGCTCTTCCTCGCGATGCCGGCGCACAGCCGCTGGATCTGCTACGGCGTGCTCGCGGCGGGTGGCCCGCAGCTGCCCGACCTGCGCGCCTTCGTCTTCGCCGGCAAGCGCATCGAGGGCTTCTGGCTCAGCCGCTGGCTGCGCGCGGCCAGCGCCGCCGAGCGCGAGCACGCGCTGCAGGCGGTGCAGCAGCGCTTCGTAGCCGGCAGCTGGCGCACACAGGTCGCGGCTCGCGTCGCGCTCGCCGACGCGCTGGCGCGCCTGCCGGCGCTGCTCGGCGCCGGCGGCAAGGTGCTGCTCGCGCCCTGAGCCTCGCATCACGACACCACACGACGCCGCCGCAGGCCGCCTGAACCTCCAACCCGCCCCGCAAAGGACAGCGCCATGCAGACCAACATCGGAGCCTTCCTCGCCAAGCGCGCGCGGCTCGACCCACAGCGCACCGGCCTCGTGTTCGAAGGCCGCGAACTCACCTTCCGAGAGTGGAACGCGCGCGTCAACCGCGCCGCCAACGTCTTCGCTGCGCTCGGCGTGCGCCCCGGCGACCGCGTCGGGCTGCTGCTCGCGAACTCGATCGAGTTCCTCGACTGCTTCTTCGGCCTGGCGAAGATCGGCGCGATCGTCGTGCCGCTGAACTGGCGGCTGACGGCGCCGGAGCTCGCCTACATCGCGAACGATGCCGGCCTGCGCGCGCTCGCCTGGGGCAGCGAGTACGCGGCGACGGTCGGCGCGCTGCGCGGCCAGATCGCGGTGGAGTGCTGGGTCGCGCTCGGCGACGCGCCCGCGGGCGACCACGACTACGCGGCGCTCACCGCGGCCGCGAGCGACGCCGAGCCGCCAGCGGTGGGCGCCGACGACGACCCGCTCGTGATCATGTTCACCTCGGGTACCACCGGCAAGCCCAAGGGCGCGGTGCTCAGCCACGCGAACCTGTTCTACGACTCGTGCACCGTTGCGCTCAGCACCGACTGGCGCTGGGGCGACCGCGTGCTGGTCGCGCTGCCGCTGTTTCACATCGGCGCGCTGATCGACGTCGTGATCGACGTGCACGTCGGCGCGACGACGGTGCTGATGAAGGCCTTCGACCCGACCGCGTTCCTGCGCACGCTGCAGGACCAGAGAATCAATTCGTTCCTCGCGGTGCCGGCGATCCTGCACTTCATGCTGCAGCTGCCGACGATTCAGCAGTTCGACCTGTCGTCGGTGCGCTGGGCGCTGTGCGGCACCGCACCGGTGCCGGTGCCGCTGATCGAGGCCTGGGCGAAGCTCGGCATCGCGATCCAGCAGGTCTACGGCCTGACCGAGTGCTCCGGCGGCGCAGCGGTGCTGAGCGCCGAGCGCGCGCTCGACAAGGTCGGCTCGACCGGGCTGCCGATGTTCCACACCGACATCCGCGTGGTCGACGCCGACGGCCGCGACACCGCGCCGGGCGAGGTCGGCGAGGTGGTGATCCGCGGCCCGCACGTGATGCGCGCGTACTGGCGCAACCCGCAGGCGACCGCCGAGACGGTGCGCGACGGCTGGCTGCACAGCGGCGACCTCGGCCGGCTCGACGCCGACGGCTTTCTCACGATCGTCGAGCGCAAGAAGGACCTGGTGATCTCGGGCGGCGAGAACGTCTACCCGGCCGAGATCGAGAGCGTGCTCACCGCGCTGCCGCAGATCGCCGAGGTCGCGGTGATCGGCAGCCCCGACCCGGCCTGGGGCGAGGTGGTGTGCGCGGTCGTGCGGCTCAAGGAGGGCCGCACGCTGACGCTCGACGAGGTCGCCGCGCACTGCGCGGGCAAGCTCGGCCGCTACAAGATCCCGAAGCGGCTGGTCGTCGTCGACGAGCCGCTGCCGCGCAACCCGACCGGCAAGCTGCTCAAGCGCGTGCTGCGCGAGCGCTACGCCGCGTCGGCGGCCGGCTGAGCGGCGGCTGGCCGCCGGCGCGGGGCGATCGCCCCCAGCCGCGGCCGGCGGCGTGGGAGCAAGTGCCGGGTGGCGCCGCTGCGCCGACCGCAGTGCGCCGGTCGAACTGCGCGACGGGCGGGCAGCGACGCGCGGCGAGGCTGCGCTGTGCCCATGGGCCCAAGGGCAGCGCCTGCGCCGCCGCGGCTTCAGCCAGGCGACGCTGCCCGCAACGGGACCGCCCCACGGCACACAGGCACCGCGGGGCGGACGGGGGATCGAGGACCGCTGCCGGCGGCTGCCGGCGCGGTTGCGTCAGCGGCGCGCGCGCCGGCGGCGGGCAACGAAGCCGATGCCGGCCAGGCTGGCCAGCGCCATCAAGTAGCCGCTGGGCTCGGGCACCGCGGTGACGCTGCTGAGCACGTAGTCGGACTGGTTGGTGCACGCCGACGGGGTACCGCAAAGGCCGCTCGTCAGCGCGGTGAACTCGAGCTTGGTGACGCCAGCGGTGCCGAACGGGTTGTCGACCTGCCAGCCGCCGCCGCCGGACGCGGTCGCCGGCGACAGGTTCGTGACGGTGCCGAAGGTGGTGCCGGTGAACGTTGCCGACGTGGTGCCAGACGCGGCGACCTGCAGTACTCCGATGCCCACCGACAAACTACCGTTCCAAGCGGTTACCTGTGCGATCTCGGAAAAGTCGGCGAACTCGGGCCCGTTGAACAGCATGCCGACCGCGAAGCTGGTGATCTGCAGCGGACCCGTCCACGACATCGTGATCGTCTCGCCGATGTCGATCTCGTTGCTCGTGCGGCCCCCGGTCACGCCTAGCCCGCTGACGGTGGGCGTGCCGCCGGACTTGACGATGAAGTTGCCGGCCGCGCTCGCGAAGCTGACGCCGCTGATCGTGCCGGCGTTGGTCCCGGCGAGCGTGCCGTACATCGTCGAATCGAGCAACGACACGTCGGCGTGCGCCGACGCACCGACGGCGAGCACGGCGGCGGCGGCGAGGAGCTTGATCTTCATGTTCAGGCCTTCCTTCGATGCGGGTGAAGCTGGAACCGTGGCCGCGGACCCGATGCCCGCGGGGCACAGCGCGGTAGCCCTGGAGCCAACCGCATGCGCCGCATCCTATCGTCCGACCCTGTAACCCGCCAGCGGCCGACCCCCCGCAAGTGCGGGGATCCCCCCGTGAACCGGGGGCGCGGGCGGTCCGATCGCCGCACGACCGGGCCGACCGATCGGCCACCGGATGGACCGGGGGCACGGGCGCCAGGCGACGCGCCCGCCAGCCGCTGCGATGTCGGCGCCGCCCGGCCCGCACCCGTGCGGCAGAGCAGCGCCGGGTCGGCCCCGCCGGTGCTGCCCCCTCAGGGCGCGTCGCCGACCAGCCCGTTGCGGATCGCGTAGACGGTCAGCTCGGCGTTGTTGGCCAGCTGCAGCTTCTCGAGCACGCGCGCGCGGTAGACCGACACCGTCTTCGGCGACAGCACCAGGTCGGCGGCGATGTCCGACAGCCGCTTGCCCGACGCGATCATCACCAGCGTCTGCAGCTCGCGGTCCGACAGCTTCTCGTGCGGCAGGCCGGCGGCGGGCGCGCTCAGGTTCTCGACCAGCATCTGCGCGATCTCGGGGGTCACGTACTTGCGCCCCTGCGCGACGGTGCGCACCGCCTGCACCAGCAACTGCGGGTCGCCACCCTTGTTGACGTAGCCCTGCGCGCCGGCGCGCAGCGCGCGGATCGCGTACTGGTCCTCCGGGTACATGCTGACGATCAGCACGCGCAGTGCGCTGCCCTCGTCCTTGAGCACCTGCAGCACGTCCAGCCCGCTGCGCCCGGGCAGGTTGATGTCCAGCACCAGCACGTCGCAGGCCGGCGTGCCGTCGCCCAGCTTGCGCAGCAGCGCGCGCAGCTCGCCGTAGTCGCCGGCCTCGCCGACCACCTCGATGTCGGCGGCGTCGCACAGCGTGTCGCGGATGCCGCGACGGATCAGCGCATGGTCGTCGCACAGGATCACGCGGATCATAGGTCTCCCCACCCCGACGGGTCGTGCCGGCGCGCGTCGTCGGCGGCGGCCGGCGGCGCGGCGCGCGGCGGCTCGGGCGCGAGCGGCACGCTCAGCAGCAGCGTCGTGCCGCGCCGGGTGCTGGACACGTCGATCCAGCCACCGACGGTGGCCGCGCGCTCGGCCAGCCCGCGCAGGCCGAAGCTGCCCGGCTTCGCGCGCTCGCTCGCACCGAAGCCGCAGCCGTCGTCGCTGACTTCCAGCGACAGCATCGCGGGCGTGCCCAGCAGGTCCAGCCGCACCCGCCGCGCCTGCGCGTGCTTGCTGACGTTGGTCAGCGCCTCCTGCGCGGTGCGGTAGGCGACCAGCGGCACGCCGGCGGGCAGCTGCAGCGCCTCGTGGCTGGTCTGCAGCCGGCACTCGATGCCGGTGCGGCGCTCGAAGCGGCTGGTCAGCCACTGCAGCGCCGCGACCAGCCCCTGCTCCAGGATCGCCGGGCGCAGGTCGTGCATGATCCGCTGGCTGGCCTCGATCGCGTGGCTGACCGTGTCCAGCGCCGCCTGCGCGCGCACGCGCACCGCGTCCTGCTGCGCGTGGCGGGCGATCCACGCGAGCTCGAACTTCAGCGCGGTCAGCGAGCCGCCGACGTCGTCGTGGATCTCGCGCGCGATCGCGCTGCGCTCCTGCTCGACGCTGGTCTGCAGATGGCGCGCCAGTTCGGCCAGCCGCTCGCGCGAGGCCTGCAGCTCGGCCACCGCGTCGGCGCGCGCGCGGCGCGCCTCGGCCGCCTCGATCGCCTGCGTCATCGCCGGCGCCAGCCGCACCAGGTTGCTCTTGAGCAGGTAGTCGTTGGCGCCGTTGCGCATCGCCTCGACCGCGGTGTCCTCGCCGATCTCGCCCGACACCAGGATGAA
>CAZKCJ010000195.1:0-5864 GCA_964550885.1 uncultured Rubrivivax sp.
TTCGCGCCGATGGCCGAGAAGGCGGGCCTGAAGATCGTCGCCAACGAGCGCTACAACCGCGAGGACACGAGCGTCACCGGCCAGGTGTTGAAGCTGATCGCCGCCAACCCCGACGGCGTGCTCGTCGCCGGCGTCGCCGCCGACGCCGCGCTGCCGAACATGCAGCTCGTCGACGCCGGCTACAAGGGCCCGATCTTCCAGACGCACGGCGCGGCGACGCCCGCGTTCATCAAGATCGGCGGCAAGAAGGTCGAGGGCGCGCTGATCGTCGGCCCGCTGCTGCTGGTGATCGACGAGATCCCCGACAGCGTGCCGACCAAGAAGGTCGCGCTCGAGTACCTGACCAAGTACGAGAAGCAGTTCGGCGCTCAGCCGCCGATCTTCGGCGCCGGCGTCTGGGACTCGGGCCTGCTGCTGCAGCACGCGATCCCGCAGGCGGCGAAGAAGGGCAAGCCCGGAACGCCCGAGTTCCGCGCCGCGCTGCGCGACGCGCTCGAAGGCACGCACGAACTCGTCACCTCGCAGGGCGTCGTCAACATGACGCCGCAGGACCACTCCGGCTACGACCAGCGCGGCCGCGTGCTGATGACGGTGAAGAACGGCAAGTTCTCGCTGCTGAAGGAGTGACGACGGACTGACCGCGCAGGCGCCGCCGTCGCTGGATGGCGGCGCAAGGCAGGGGCCGCGCGCGTTGCGCGGCGCCCGATTCGATGGGGCTCAATGCGGCGCGGGCCGGGCCGGTCCGGGCCGCGCGCACGAAGAACCGCCGGGCCGCCCGCAGCTTGCCCCGCGCCTCGGCGAAGCGCCCTCCGGGGCCGGGCTGGGGACAGCCCGGCCCCGGAGCAGCGATCAGCAGCGGCCGGTGCTGCGCCGCCGCGCCGACCACCCGAGGCCGAGCAGGCCGGCGGCCATCAGCAGCCAGGTGCCCGGCTCGGGCACCGGCACCGCGGTGAAGACGGCGCCGCCCGCGGCGCTGAACGTGAACGACGTGAAGGTGTAGGCGTCGGCTCGCGCGGCGAAGCTCACGTCGTCGAAGGTCGACGGCGCCAGCCCGGTCCAGCCGCCGGCGCCGTCGCTGATCTGCAGGAAGGTGTCGATCACGAAGTCGCCGCTGGCCTGGAACGCGTCCGGGCTGGTGTCACCGAGGAAGCGGAACTCGATCTCCATGCTGCCGAGGTCGGCGCTGCCGTTGAACTGCACCAGGTCGGTGTCGAAGCCGCCGCTGCCGTCGGCCGCCACCTCCAGGATCATGCGGCTGCCGGCTGCGCCGACGAAGGCGCCGTCGATCGTGAACACACCGGGCGAACTGCCTGGGCTGAAGGTGCCGTGGTTGACGACGCTGCCGCTGACCTGGATCGAGCCGGCGCTGCCGCCGAGATAACCATTGGTGCCGATCACCACGTCCTGCGCGAACAGCGTCGCGCCGTTGAGCACCATCGTGCCGGTGCCGCCGTCGACGTCGCTGCCGTCGGTAAGCCGGGTGCGGCCAACGCCGACCCAGCCGGCGTTGACGATCGTCGAGCCGCCGGTGGCGATCACGGTGCCGTCGGACCCGCTGGCTGCGGCGACTGTCAACCGGCTGCCACCAAGGTCGACCGTGCTGCCGTTCTGCAGCCGCAGCAGGCCACTGCCGGTGCGCCCGACCGCCATGCCCGATTGGGCTACAGCGTCGTAGCTCATCGTCAGCGTCGACGCCGACAGCGTCATGACGCCGTCGCCGCCGGCCAGCGAGCGCGAGCCGCCGATCGCCACCCCGCCGCCGTTGGCGCCGGCGCTCGACAGCGTGATCACACTGCCGTTCGTTGCGCTCAGGTTGCCGATCGCGCCAGCGCCTGCACCGACGACCAACGCCGCACCAAATTCACCGTCGCCGCTGTACTGGCCGCTGAGGTTGACCTGCGCGCCGTCGAGCCGGACGACGCCGGTGCCGCCGGAGTTGCCGACGCCGAGGATCGTCGCGCTGATGACTGCCTGGTCGCGCACCGTCAGCTGGCCGCTCGCCTGCGGCCCGTGGCCAACGCCGATGTACGCATCCGACCCGGACACGCTCAGCTCGGAGCCACTGCCGCTGATCGTCGCCACCCCGCGGCCGCCGATCGTCGCGTCGCCGCTGCCGCCGATGAACGCGCTGGTGCGCCGGGTGAAGCCGGGCGCCGACACGGCGTTGCCTTCGACCAGCAGCTTGCCGCCGCCGCTGATGTCGAGCGTGCCCTGGCCGTCGCGGCCCACGCGCAGGAACGGGTTCCAGGCCTCGCCCGCGGTGCCGGGGGCAACCGAGTCGGCGCGCAGCAGCACGGTCGCGCCGCCGCTGATGTTCAGCGTGCCCGACGAGGCCGCGTCGCGGCCCAGGCTGAAGTGCGGCGCGCCGGTGGTGGCGGTGGTCGCCAGCAGTTCCAGCCGCGCACCGTTGCTGACGTTGACGACGCCGGTGCCGCCGCCGCGGCCGATGTCGAACACCGCGACGCCGCTGCTGCCGTTGGCCGCGGCGGTGGCGGTGCCGTTGGCGCGGTACAGCGTGCCGCTGCCGTCGATGTTCAGCGTGCCGAAGCTGCCGTCGCGGCCGACCGAGCTGTACCAGACGTTGTCGACCAGCGCGCCGCCGTCCACGCTGAGCACCGCGCTGCCGAGCCTGCGGCCGACCTGCAGCACGCCCGACTGGTTCGCAAAGGCGACGTTCGAGCCGGCGCCGGTGACCCGTGCGTCGGTGCGTCCGCCGTTAGCGGTCAAGTTGAGCGCCGTGATGGCGTTGCCGTCACCCTCGATGCGCAGCGCGCCGCCGTCGCGGATGGTGAGCGTCGCCCAGGCGTTCGCATGGGTGGCGGTCTCGACGAAGGCCGCACTGGCTTCGGCCGTGCCCCCGGTCACGCGCCAGATCGACCCCGAGCCGGCAATCGTCGCCTCGGCGAAGCTGCGCTCGGTGCCGGTCGGGCTGCCGCCGCCAGGGGCCAGACCGAGGATCGCGTTGTCGGTCAGCAGAGAACCACCGGCGAGCACGTTGACGCGCCCGGTCGTCGCCCCGCCGGGTGTGCCGAAGGTGACGGTATCGATCGGCGGGTGAAAGACCACGATCCCACCGACATAGAAGTTGCGCAGGAAGCTCGCCTGGCTGCCGCTGCCGGTGACGGTGAAGCTGCCGTCGGAGCCGGCGGCGTTGCCGACGAAGTTGTTGCAGTAGTGGTTGACGCCCACGCACGCCGCCGAGTTGGCCCGGCCGTCGAGCACCGCGCCGTCCGACACCGTCAGGCTGCCGCGGCCCCACTGGCCGACCCCCAGCCGGTTGACGACGCCGGCACCGAAGCCGTCGCCGATCAGCTCGACCCGCGTGTCGCTGCCGGTGATCAGCGCGGTGCCGTCGCCGCGGCCGTCGCCGCTCGGGCCGATCAGCAGCGAGCCGGTGCGCAGCAGCGAGCCGCCGTCGGCCTGCAGGCTGCCGGCTGCGCCGTCTCCGACGAAAAGACCGTTGTTGCCGAGGTCGGTGTCGCCCGGGCCGACCGGCGCACTGCTAGGCCAGACGTTGACCGCGCCGCTGGTGGTGATGCCGGCCTGCGCCGATCCGGCAACGATCGCGGCCGCCAGGGCGACGGTGTGCAGGCTGAACTTCCTCATCTGACCCCTCCTGTTGATAGCTTCGATACCGTTTCAAGCGGTAACGGCCGCAAGGATGCCGGATCGACCGACTTTTGACCATAGTCAATTTAGGGATGCGACCCCCTCGGATGAGCGTCGGGTAAACCCTGAGCAGGGAGCCGCTCGGTCGCGCCGGCGGCCGGCGAAACGCGGCCGCCGCCGGCGCGGCGACGGCGGCAACCGCGAGCGCGAACCGACGCCGGCTCAGCCGCCGCGGCGCGCCGGCAGCAGCGTCAGCGACAGCCCGGCCACGCAGCTGAGCATCGCCGCCCACTGCAGCGGGCCCAGCGGCTCGCCGTGGACGATCGCGCCCGAGATCATCGCGACGATCGGCACCAGAATCGAGGCCAGTGCGGCGACGTTGACCGGCACCAGGCCGACCAGCGCGAACCAGGCGACGTTGCCCACGCCCATCGGCCCGAGCGCGATCCAGCCGATCGCCAGCACGCTGGCCCACGACGGCACGAACCAGTGGCCGTCGCCCAGCAGCAGCGCACCGGCCGCGGTGGGCACCGCGGCGATCAGCAGCTGCCAGCCGGTGAGCACCAGCGCCGGCACCCGCACCTGGCCCTGCTTCAGGATCAGCGTGCCCGCCGCCCAGCCGATACCCGCGAGCAGGCCCAGGCCGAAGCCCAGCGGCGCGCGCGCGTAGGCGTGCCAGCCCGGGACCATCAGCAGCGCCACCGCGAGCGCGCCGAAGGCGATCGCCAGCGCCATCCGCCGGCCCGGCCGCTCGCCCAGGACCAGCCAGGCCAGCAGCGCCGCCCACAGCGGCATCGTGAAGCCGAGCACCGCCGCCTGCCCCGACGGGATCAGGACCGCCGCGTACACGGTGGCCACGTTCCACAGCGCCAGGTACACGCAGGCGGCGGCCGCGACCGTCGGCCACCAGCGCCGCGGGATCGCCAGCGGCAGCCCGCGCAGCCGCGCGGCCAGCAGCAGCAGGCCGCCGGCGAGCACGCAGGCGACCGCGCGGAAGGTCCACCCCGACACCTCCTGCACCGCAAACGCGAACAGCGGCCAGCTGGTGCCCCACATCAGCGCGAGCACCGGCAACAGCGCCAGCGCACGCAGCGGGATCGGGTGGCGGCTCATCGCGCGCGAGGGTAGCAGCCTCGCTTGCGCCCCCTCGAGGGCGGCGCGCGGCGGCAGAGCGCGCCGCTGGTGCGGCGCCCGCGGCCGGTCTGGTGCGCGCGCCCGCGGCGGCGCACCCGGCGGGCTCGGGCACACTCGGCGCCGGGGCCGCGCCCGCCGGCGCGATGGAGGCGAAGCTGCGATGGGACCGCTGAAGGGATTGCGCGTGATCGAACTGGCGAGCATCGGCCCCGGGCCGATGTGCGCGATGCTGCTGGCCGACCTGGGCGCCGACGTGGTGCGCGTCGACCGCACCGAGCCCAGCGGCCTGGGCGTCGCGCTGGAGCGGCGCTTCGACGTGAGCGGGCGCAGCCGCCGCTCGATCGCGCTGGACCTGAAGCAGCCCGCCGGCCGCGACGCGGCGCTGCGGCTGGTGGAGCGCGCCGACCTGCTGATCGAGGGCTTTCGCCCCGGGGTGGCCGAGCGGCTGGGCCTGGGTCCGGCCGACTGCCACGCGCGCAACCCGCGGCTGGTGTACGGGCGGATGACCGGCTTCGGCCAGACCGGGCCGCTGGCGCAGGCCGCCGGCCACGACCTGAACTACATCGCGCTGACCGGCGCGCTGCACGCGATCGGCCCGGCCGGCGCGAAGCCGGTGCCGCCGCTGAACCTGATCGGCGACTACGGCGGCGGCGCGCTGTACCTGGCCTTGGGGCTGCTAGCCGCGCTGTACGAGCGGCAGAGCTCGGGCCGCGGCCAGGTGGTCGACGCCGCGATGGTCGACGGCGCGGCGTCGCTCGCCGGGCTGTTCTACGGGCTGCGCGCGGCCGGCAGCTGGAGCGACGAGCGCGGCGTGAACCTGCTCGACGGCGGCGCGCCGTTCTACGACACCTACGAGACCGCCGACGGCAAGTACGTGGCGATCGCCGCGATCGAGCCCAAGTTCTTCGCCGAGCTGGCGCAGCGCCTGGGGCTGGACGCGCGCTTCGTCGCGCGCCAGTACGACCGGCGGCTGTGGCCCGAGCTGCGCAGCACGATCGCCGCGGCGCTGCGCCAGCGCACGCGCGCCGCGTGGTGCGCCGAGCTGGAGGGTAGCGACGCCTGCTTCGCGCCGGTGCTGACGCTCGGCGAGGCGCCGGCGCACGCGCACGCGCAGGCGCGCG
>CAZKCJ010000196.1:0-1071 GCA_964550885.1 uncultured Rubrivivax sp.
CGTCTCCTTGAAGTCCGTGGACGATCATCATATCTAATCTATTGAACGCGACTTGATATCAGGGTCCAGACTTCGGCGGCGGCGTGACCGGCAGCGGTCGCGATCAAGGCGGCGGCAGCGACGCGCAGCGCGTTCGCCGCGAGCGGGCGAGTGTTCATGGGGATCCCCAACGAGTTGTCCATGCCCGGCATCATGGGGTCGATTCGCCCCGTGCAATGGACGCCTTCGGCAGCTTTGCCGCAGTGCCGCAACTTCATCACGAGCGGTGGGGGGCACCCACCCCATTCGCGGGGAGTGAATGCTTCACGCCCCGATGGCGACACCGCTGGCGCGGCGGGCGGATTGTCGCTGCAAGCTTCGCCAGCCGGTGCAGTGCAGGGCCTTTGCGCGGCATGCGTGCAGCTTGTTTGCAACGTCGGGCGGACTCGCCCGTCCGGCGTGCGCGGGTGTCGGCTGGCGGCCGCTGTGTTGCCGTCCGGCGCTGAGCAGCCCGTGCGGTCTGCGCGCAGCCGCAGCCGCGTACCGCCGGCTGCCGATAATCGTGCGCGCTGCCGGCGGCCCAGCCTACGCGGGCATCCGCCGCGCGCGATCCGCGATGCCGCTGCTGACCCTGACCCACGCCCACCTCGCCTACGGCGACGCGCCGCTGCTGGACGACGCCTCGCTGGTGCTGCAGCCGCAGGAGCGCTGCGGGCTGATCGGCCGCAACGGCAGCGGCAAGTCGTCGCTGCTGAAGGTGCTGGCCGGCAGCGAGCGGCTGGATGCGGGCGAGCTGCAGCGCGCGCAGGGCCTGCGCTGCGCGTACGTGCCGCAGGAGGCGGCGCTGGAGCCGGCGGCGACGGTGTTCGACGCGGTCGCCGACGGCCTGGCCGACGCGCGCGCGCTGCGCCGCCGCTACGAGCAGCACGCCGCCGGCGACGACCTCGCCGCGCTGCACGCGCAGCTCGACGCGCTCGACGGCTGGCACTGGGAGCAGCAGGTGCAGACCACGCTGTCGCAGCTGCAGCTCGACGGCACGCGCGAGGTCGGCGAGCTGTCGGGCGGCGGTGCGCGCCGGGTCGCGCTGGCGCG